>JAFVCR010000114.1 GCA_017479035.1 Kiritimatiellia bacterium
AATGATTCAGGCAGGGGCGCAGCGGTCAAGACGCAATCGGCGGAGCGGAAGGTTTCGTTGCAGAAGGAGAAACCGATTGCGGAGACTCCTTTGCCGAAGGGGAGCGTTGCTGAAGTCGAGGAGAACGAGCGCGTTGCAAAAGATGAGGTGAGAGAAGTTTTATCGGTGCAGACCAACTCGGCGGGGTATATCGTGGAGAGAGTCGTGGATGCGAGCGGGAAGAAAAGATTGCGGGTAAAGGAACCGCCCAGCATGTGGGAGTTCGCCACGGACAGGCTGATTTCCGCCGCGTTGCAGACACCGGACGACCAGGAGTTGCCTCCGTGGCCTCCGATGGACGAGACGGACGAAGAGATGTTTTTGAGGTCGCTGGAGACGCCGATGAAATATCTGCCTACCGATACGGAAGAGGAACGCAGAATAAAAAGGCTTGTGGAACTCGCCCGCGAGGATATACGGGAGCGCATCGAGGATGGAATGTCGTTTGCGGAGGTTCTGCACGAGCACAGAGTTCTCGCCAACGAGAACGGCAAGATGCGGCTGGGAATAATGAAAGAATACCGGGAGATCCTCGCAAGCGGGGATGGCGAGGGCGCGGAACGCTTCCGAATTGCAATGAACGAAGCACTCGCAAAAATTGGAATCAGAGAAATAGAAGCGGAAGAATAATCGTCTAACTTACAGGAGCATGGACATGGGCATCAAATCTGTCATTTGCACGGCGGCAATCGCCGCAGGAATCGCATTCGCGTCCGGAGCGCAGAAATTCGCACCACAGCCGAATCCAAATCCTATGCCGTCAGGAGGGCTTGTCGTGCGCGAGCCGGAAGACACCAATGTAATCGTCATTCGCAACCTGCAGACGCGATTTACGGAGGAAGAAATGGCGGAGGTCGTGGCGTCTTTCAAGACCTCGCTTGCCTTGCCAGTGAAACTTGCCACGGGAGACGAAATTGTCGAAAGGGCAGGCGCAACGGTGACAGTCGAGGATTCGCCGGCGTTTGGCGGGGCAACTCTGCTGGTCGCGCCAGAGCAGGGATGGAGCCGCCTTGCAGTCGGCTGGCTGCTCGAGGATGCGCCGGAGGGAGAGAAACGCATTGCAAGGCTCGAGGTAGAACTCATGCGGGCAGTTGCGGCGAGTCTGGGAGTGGGATATTCAATACACCAGCCGTGCATAATGTCAAATGTCGAGTCAATACGAGACCTGGACAAGATTGCGTTGTTCGTGTCCGGACCTGGGCCTGAAACGGAAAACAACTTGACAGTATGTGCAAAAAAACGCGGCATCGGCAAGTATCGTTTCGCCACTTACCGCCGCGCCTGTCAGCAAGGTTGGGCACCGGCGCCTACCAACGATGTGCAGCGGGCGATTTGGGACGAAGTGGCAAGTTCCAAGGAGCAAGGCCCGGCGAACAGGAAGGCTATCAAGAGATAGCATGGGCGGCGATGATGTCGAGAATGCGGGGGAGGCGTTCGCAGATGTCTGAAGAGAGAAAACGCAGCACGGTGCAGCCGCACTGTTGCAGGAGGGCATCTTCGCGGCGGGCGCGGCGGTAGGTTTCGGTATCGGAGAGCATGGCGGCATCGTCAAGCATTATCGCGAGTTTGCAGGCGGGCAGGAAGAGGTCTATCTCTATGAAAGGATTGCCGCCGCACTTTGCCGCAATGCGGTGCGAACGCTCGAAATGCAAGCCGATACCGGGTTGCGTTGCAAGGCAGCGGTGCAGGAACGCTAGGATTGCAGGGCGCGATTTTGCGGCTTCGGCGGCATCGGTTTTCGATGCGGAGGCAAGGGACGCTTGCACGAAAAGGTCGCAAAGTCCGGCGGAGGCTCCGTCTCTGCAAAGGCGGAGAATGCTCGCGGCGAATGTCTCGCGCCATTGGGGTTCCACGGGCAGGACGACTTCCGCCGGCCAGCCGTCCTGCAAACCGAGCGGTGTTTCCATGCGGTAGCCGATGGCGGCATAACCCTTTGCGCGGCGGGAGAACATGCGTTCGCAAAGGGCGATGTGCGTGTCGAGGTAGTCGTATATGCGAACTTCGCGTTTGCCGTCGTTGAGGCGGTGGAGGCGGCCGGCGTATTGGACAAGGCGGCCTTTCCATGAAATCGGCAAGGCAAGGAAGAGCGTATCGAGCCGCGAATCGTCGAAACCCGTTCCCAAGTAAGAACCGGTGGAGAACAACACACGCGGCGCAGACGGCGGAACCGCCGCAAGGTGTTCGAGCGTTTCCCGCGATGCCTTTGCGGACAAGCCGCCGTGCAGCACGAACGTATTTGCCACATCGTCCGCAAGCATTGCGGCGAGGGTTTCGAGATGGCTCCGACGTTCGCTCAAGACCATTGGCGAGCGGCCCTCATTTACAGCCCGCAGAATGTCGCCGGCAATCATCCTGTTGCGAGATTCGTTCTCGACCATCGCGTTGCATACGGCTTGATAGGCTTCGATGCCGTCGGCGGAATCGTCTGCGACTGGCATCTTGAACGATGTTGCACGGACGCGGACGACATGCTCGAACGGCTCGTGACGCGCAAGAGTCCGCGCATCGACACGATGGCGCACGGGGCCGCACTGCATCATTATGAGCGGATCGCGTTTGTCTTTGCGCTCGACGGTCGCCGAAAGGCCAAGCACGTAGCGGCACGGCGCGGAATCGGCAATCGTCTCGAACGTTTCGGCGGCAATGGAGTGGCACTCGTCCACAATCAGCTGGCCGTATTCCTTCACGCGGGAATCGAGGTGGCCCTTGCGGTAGAGACTTTGCATGAGTGCGACGTCGATGCGGCCAGTCCATCTGTCCTTGCCGCCGCCGATGCATCCGATTTCGCGCTCGTCCACGCCGAGAAACTGCGCGAGCCTGGCGATCCATTGAGTCTGCAACTGCCGCCTGGTCACGAGCACGAGCGTATTTGATTTGCGCCGCGCAATCATCCATGCGGCGACAACCGTCTTGCCGAACGCCGTCCCCGCCGCAAGAATCCCGGTATCGAAACGCTCAAGCCGCGCAACCGCGTCTTGCTGCATCGTACGCAGTTCGCCACGGAACGCGACTTCCAACGGCACGCCATTGTAGCGGCGGTCTTCGATTTGCGGGGCAAGCCCGGCATTGGAAAGGATTTCTTTCGCCGCATCTAGGCAGCCGCGCGGGATGCTCAAGAACTTCTCTCCATTCAATGCGCGGGTGATGATTCGCGGCTTGCCGTATGCCGAACGCCTCGCCCATTGCGCCTCGTGGAATTCCGGATTTGCGAATGAAGCAATGCGCATCAAGGCGGCGCGGACGCTGTCCGGCAAGCCGTCCTGCGCGATATAGACGCGGTTTGCAAGAACCACTTTGTGCGGCATCGTTGGCGCGGGATGCGCATCGCCGCGCACAGCCTCGCCGACCGTCCAAAGCGGCATGAAAAACTCCCACGGCTTCTCCTCTTGCGCCGGCAGGATGGTTTTGCCTTCGCAATGCGCCTTGCGGCATAGTTCGAGCACCGTGTCTTTTCCCGTTCGCGGCAGTGATGAAAGATACGCCCACTGGTCGGCAAACGGCACGAACCAGTCATCGACGAAAACACTGTTCCCCGCCGTCCGCGCCTCGCGCTGCAGAGGCAACGCCACGAGACTCCCGAACCCGCCCTTTGGCATGGTGTCCTGGCATGGGATTATGCGGTCGAACGAATCGAATCCAAGCCCGGGATGCCGCTCGAGTGCAACGGCAATGATATACGTCAACGCGCCGCGCACGGCTTTCGCGCTCATCGCCTCCGCAAGGAACATCCAAAGATGCGCGCCTTTGCCCGAGCGGGAAATCTCCATCGCAAGATGCACTCCGCATTCGCCCGCAACCTGCCGCAGTGTCCGCGCATCGTTCCGCCACGACGATTTGTCGAAATCCATCACGGCGAAGCGGCATCGTTCATCACTCAGCATCGGATACGCACCCATCGCGAAACGCCTGCCGTGCGCGTCTTTCCCCCGCAGATGCCAGCGCACCGTATCGTCCGTCACGCACTCGAACGCGCGATGCCCGCATACGCCGCACTTGATCCGAGGCTTCTCGCAGATGCCTTTCCCCCATTCGTTGCGGCAGACCGGTGCATAGCCGGATTTCCCGCTTTTCGCGCTCTCGAACCGCCGCGCATACACATCTTCGCGTCCGCAAAACAGCGAACGGAACAGCGCGACTTTTTCATCGTTAGTGGAACTTGCATCGACCATGCCGCATCTCCGATGCCGGCATTCTACCACAGTCCCGCGAATCCTGCAAATTTCTTATTTCTTTATCCCCCGCCTGTTTGCAGGCCCCTGCTCCTTTGCGCTGTTCACTTCTTCCCATATCGCCCGCTGCACATCGTTGGTCGGTGCCGGCGCCCAGCCTTCGATACACGCCTTGCGATAGGTTGTCTTCTCGACAGGTTTCATCCCGAACTTCCGCGCACCCGCAATCATCTTGTTGAAAGGCTCCGGGCTTGTGACGGTTTCGCGCACGAGGTCGAGTTCGCCGGGATACAGGATCGTCCGCATCAGGCACGGCTGGAACATCGAATTCGCCGCCCCCATGCAGTACCCCGCCGCACGCCAGATTTCCTTCTGGACACGCGCCTCCAGCGTTTCCCGCGCCGGTTTGTCCCTTGCGAGTGCAGCCACATTGATAGCGCACCATCTCGACTCCGGCGCAACCAAGAGACTCGGCCAATCGTCCTTTTCCGCGACTACGATAACCATCCCTGCCCGCTTCTCCACAAGCCACTTCTCCGCGATTTCCCACGGACTTGCCGCATCCTGGCACTTTTCTATCTTCCCCTTCAAATGCAGGAGTCCTTCCATCTCCGCTACTGCAGAGGCCATCGGCTCCTCCCCTGCCGTCCCCTGCGCGTTCAAGACATACAAAAGCCTTCCGTCGTTTTCCTTCTCGACATATCCTCCCTCCGCCGCGACTTTCGCCGCCCTCCTTGCCGTGCGCTTCTCGATGTGCGCCTGCTGCTCCGCCGGACTCATCTCCTCGAA
>JAFVCR010000115.1 GCA_017479035.1 Kiritimatiellia bacterium
ACCCCCACTGTGTACTGTGGGGACGCGTGCGTCTCGCCCGCGGTCAGTAGTTTGCAGTGTGCAGTTCTTGGTAGCAATGCCCACCCCCACTGTGTACTGTGGGGACGCGGGCGTCTCGCCCGCGGAGGGTTTGCCGTGTGCAGCTATGAACGCGGCGCGACAACTGCAAACTGCACACTGCAAACTGCAAACAATTTCGGGTAATCCAAAAATCCGGGATAAGGGTGCGTAACACCACTGCTGGAAACGCTCTTTCCGCGAAGCCTTTTGAAACATGCAACAGACGTTTCCTGGCAAATTCAAGCCCTTGGAAATAAATTTCATGGGCTTGAATTTACCATTTTAAGAGGTTGAAATTTATTTTCAAGGGCTTAAAATAAAATTTTGACTGCTTGAAATTGTCAATTCAAGGGCTTAAAAATAAAATTCAAGGGCTTGAAATTCTATTTTGAGCCCTTGACTTTCCATGCGATCCCTTGCCCGCACTGCCAAAACGCTGCGCGAAAGCCCTAAAACAAGCACGGGTGCGCTTTTGCTAACGCACCCGTGCCATCCCATGCCGCAACTGTAAGCGGCAAACTACTTCATTGCTTCTGCTATCCGCTCGTATGCTGCATCGTCCAAGCCGCATCCGCTTGGTAGGCATACGCCACGCGCAAAAAGGTCGTCCGCCACCGCTCCGCCAAACGTTTCGCAACCTTTGAATACGCTCTGGCGGTGGAGTGGTTTCCACACCGGGCGGGATTCTATGTCCGCAGCGGCAAGCGCGGCCATCACTGCATCGCGTCTTGCCGAATCCGGTAGGAGAACCACGTTGAGCCAGTGGGACGATTCTTCTGGCGCGGCGCACGGGAAGAATTCCGCCCCCGCCAAAAGCCCCTTGTTGGCGTTCACGAGCGTGCGGTAGAATGCGTAGTTGTTGCGTTTCGCTTTCAAGACGCGGCGCATCTTGCTTATCTGCGCCACGCCAATCCCTGCCAGAATGTTCGATAGCCGGTAGTTGGAGCCTACTTCGAGGTGTTCGTAGTGGGGGACTCTCTCGCGGCTTTGCTGCGAGCGCTTGCGTGCGCGCTCCACCAACGCTTCGTCGTGCGAAACTACCGCCCCCCCGCCGGATGTGGTGATTATCTTGTTGCCGTTGAATGAATACACTGCCGCAACGCCCGCCGCTCCTGCGGCGCGGCCTTTACATGTTGCGCCGAAACTTTCGGCGGCATCCACCACAAGCGGCACGCCATGTGCGCGGCATACGTCTTCGATCGCAGGATAGTCGCAGGTCTGGCCGTAGATGTCTGCGCAGATTACGCACTTTGGGCGGTACTTCTGCAATGCAGCTTCAAGGAGAGAAGGGGACATAGTGCCTGTATCGCTTGCGCTGTCCACAAACACAACTCTCGCGCCGCGATGGACAGCCGGGCCCACCGATGCGATGAACGTGAGCGTGGAGGCCACCACCGTATCTCCCGGCTTTATTCCCATCTCCATCATCAGCAGGTCTATCGCGCCCGTGCCGGACGAAACCGCCGCCGCGTGCAGGGAGGTGAAGTTCTCTATCTGCCGCTCGAATTCGTCCACTAGCGGGCCGCACGGTGCTATGTATGCGCTGTCGAAAGCGTCCTTTACGGCATCGCGCTCCGTGCGGTCTGTCCAAGGCGGGGAGAGGAATATGCGTTTTTGCTGCTGTCTCATGGCAGTGCGATTATAGCACACTTGCCGCGTCTTGGCAATCGCTCGCTACAGGTTTGTTGCGGAAAAGCAGAATGCGCGACTGGCCGTATGTGCGGTCGCGCACAAGTTCCCACGGCGCGGGGATTGCGGGCAGATCGGCTGCCGAGGCGCGCATTTCAAGTATGAAAACCGTCCCTGTTGCGGCGGGGAGAAGCCCCATCCACTCCGTGAACGGGCGTGTATCCAGCAAATCGTACGGTGGATCCGCAAAGATGAAATCGCTTGCGCCAATCGCCTTCCCCGCTTGCGTCTTGGCTCCGGCAAGATAGGCAAAAACATCGCGGCGGACTACTCTAGCGTTGGCGCAGGCAAGTTCTTTGATGTTGCGCTCCAATGCGGCTGCGGCGCGCGGCGCGTTTTCCACGAAAACCGCTGATGCCGCGCCGCGCGAAAGCGCCTCCAGCCCCACCGCGCCCGTCCCCGCGAAAAGATCGAGAAACGATTTGCCCGCAAGCTCGAACTGTATCATCGAGAACACCGCCTCCCTCACGCGATCTTGCGTGGGACGCGTGGCCATGTCCTTGGGTGCGAACAGATTTCGCCCGCGATATATGCCGGATGTTATGCGCATGGATTGCGTGGATGCCCTGCCGCTGTCAAGCCAGTGCCGACAGGATTTTATTGACCATCGGCGCGACCACCTTGGGATCCGCCTTGCCTTTTGAAAGTTTCATCACCTGACCCACGAAGAACCCCGCCGCCGCCTTTTTCCCGGCTTTGAAATCGGCCACGCTCTTCGGGTTCGCGGCTATTGCCTGGCGGATGAATTCTTCGAGTTGCGCGGTGTCGTTCACTGCTCCCAGTCCGTGTTCCTCCACGGTTTTCGCGGGATCGGCGATTTCCCCTTCAAGGACTTCCGGCAGGAGTTCCTTCAGCGTAGGCCCGTTTATCTTGCCGTCTAGCGAAAGATTGAACAATGCCGACAATCTCGCTGCCGCCTCCGCGTCGGTCTGCGGCTCTTCCTCATGCTCTGCGTTGAACCATGCCATCACGTCCGACATGAAAAAGTTGCAGAGCAGTTTTGCGTTCTTCGAGGTCTTTGCCGCCGCTTCAAAGAAATCCGCGCGTTCGCGAGCCTGTGCCAGCACCTCCGCATCGTATTCGGTAAGGCCGTAGTCGGCCATCATGCGGTTGCGCCGTGCTTCGGGGAGTTCAGGCAAAAGACCTTTCCATTCCTCTATCTGCTCTTCGGAAAGTTCCACCGGCACGAGGTCGGGCTCGGGGAAATAGCGGTAGTCGTGGGCGTTTTCCTTGGAGCGCATGGATGCGGTCTCGAGGGCATCGGAGTCCCACCGGCGCGTTTCTTGTATGATGGGGATGTTGTGCGCAACGTTGTAGCGTTGGCGCTTGGCTTCGTATTCGAGCGCGGCGTGTATGCCAGAAAACGAATTCATGTTCTTTATCTCCACCTTCGTGCCGAGCGCGGTGGCTCCTGCCGGGCGTATGGAGATGTTTACATCGCTTCTCATGTTGCCGTCTTCGAGGTTGCAGTCGGAAACGCCTGCGTACACAAGCATCTCCTTGAGCGCCGTGAGATATGCAATCGCTTCGTCGGCGGAGGCCATGTCCGGTTCGGACACGATTTCCATCAGCGGCGTGCCGCCACGGTTGAAATCAACGCCGGAGTGCGCTGCGTAGTGGTTGATTTTCGCCGCGTCCTCTTCAAGGTGGATATGGTTGATGCGGATGAATTTCTTTCCGGCGGGCGTGTCGATCGTCACTCCTCCGCCGATGCAAAGCGGCTGGCCGTTTTCGGAAATCTGGTAGTCCTTGGCCATGTCGGGATAGAAATAGTTTTTGCGGTCGAATGTGGCGTGGCGGTTTATTTCGCAGCCCAGCATCAACCCGCTCATAACGGTAAGTTTTACCGCCTCCTTGTTCATCATCGGGAGCGCGCCAGGGTAGCCCAGGCATACGGGGCATACGTTGGTGTTCGGCTCGCAGCCCGTCTTCAAAAGGCATCCGCAGAACATCTTTGTGTTCGTCTTCAGTTGCACATGCGTTTCAAGGCCAATGGTATTCTCGAATTCCATATCAGATCCTTCTGTCGTTTTGCGGTTTCCTGTAGGCTTTTGCGGAATGTTTCATCTGGTGTTGAAGTTTGGCGCGAACGGCGGAAACTGGAACGACACTCTCCCCTCGGTGTTCGTCCACGCAGGGTCTTTTTGCTGTTCGGTCAAGTCTCGCAGATCAAGCGAATTCAAGCCGCCTGCGGTACTCTTCCGCTCGCCGGGTTCCCTGCGCACTCCCTCCACGTATTCGCGCCCGAGTATCGCATTCTTCGGCAGCCCCACGTCGTTTTCCATCGCTTCCGGATTGGCCAGCCCCACGCTCACGAATACGAGTATCTCCTTCTGCACTTTCTGCCGGCTCTTCCCTCCGAAGAGCTTGTTGCCGATCCACGGAATATCGCGCAGATACGGAATGCCCGTGTCGATGGATTCCTCCACCGTTTTCGAGAGTCCGCCGATCACGGCCGTCGTGCCGCTCGCCATCGAAAACTCCGTCACGAGCCGCTGCACGTCGAGTATCGGATACTTTGAATACGGTACCGACTCCGATGCGGAACCAGTCCCCGAACCGACCGTCACGAAATCCGTGCAATCGCTTATAGTTGGCACTATCTGCACGCTTATGAGCCCGTTCGTGCCGATGCGCGGCGTCACCTCCAGCGAAATCCCCCAGCTGAAAAACGCTTCTTTTGCGAACATCATCTTGTCCTCGCCGGGTATCTCCGCAAGTTTCATGTCCAGATCCAGCGAATTGGCCGTGGCGGATGTTGTGGTGCGTTTGGCGGAGACCGCCACATTTGGATATTTCTCCGTCATGTCCACCACCGCCTTCTTGCCGCTTGAGACGATGATCTTCGGGTTCGAGAAAATGCGCACGTCGTTCTCGCGCTCGAGCGCGCTCAATACTAGGCTCAAATCGCTGAAACTCAACGTCCCCGAAAAATAACTGCTGTTCGCCTTGCGCCCCGTCACCGAATACATCGTATAATCGTATTGGCTGCCCTGCCGCGCCTCGTAACTTGATACGCTAGACGGCAGCCTGCGCTCGTCCACGCCGCCTCCCAGCGATGCCGTGCCGGACATGTTCTCCAGCGCGCTCCAGTCTATCCCCAACTTGTGCATCGCTGAATTGTTCAGCGACACAAACCTCGCCTCGATATACACCTGCGGCACTTCCACATCCACTTCGCGCACCACCTCTTCGCAAGCCTTTATTATCACTTCCGGTGCCGTCACCATCACGGTGTTCGCTTCCGGGAACGCGCTCGCTATCCGCTTCACTTTCCAGTTCACGCCCCAGTTGCATTCCCACGTTGCGTTGAAGCGATCCGCCACGGCTTGCGCATCCGCGTAGATTAGGCGAAATGTCTTCGTGCGTATCCTCTTTCTGTAAGTCTCCGCATCGTCGGTTTTCTGCTCCGCAACGGCGTTTGTTACGCTTGCGGTATCGGCTTGTGGCAGGTCTTGCGCGTTGGCATCGTCGCTGGCGGCTGCATCATCGCTGGTGCTTGCACTGCTGCCGCCGGCAAGAGCGGCCTCGATCTGCGCGAATGCATCTGGCTCGTCCGTCACCGCCGCGCCGCAAAACGCAAGCACGGCGGCAATCGCAACGGCGAAGCGCAAACTGCATGCTGCAAACTTGCTCACAGCACTCCTCTCGCGTCCTCGTAGGCTTTGGACACCTTGAGGAGCGTGTCTTCTGCAAATCCCGGCGCGATGAATTGCACGCCCACGGGCAGTTTGCCGCCGGCAAACCCCGCAGGAATCGATGCCGCGCACACCCCCGCAAGCGATGCCGGAATCGTGAATAGATCGTTTAGATACATCGTCACCGGGTCTTGCACTTCGCCCAGTTTGAATGCTGGCGTGGGCGCAACCGGCGTAATCAGCGCATCCACTTTCCCGAATGCGTTGTCGAAATCGCGCTTGATCAGCGTGCGCACTTTCAGCGCGCGCCCGTAGTAGGCATCGTAGTAACCGCTCGAAAGCACATACGTCCCCATGATTATGCGCCGCTTCACTTCGGGACCAAAACCCTCCGCGCGGGAACGCGTGTAGAGATTGAACACGCTGTCGCTCCTCGTGCTGCGGTGGCCGTATCTCACGCCGTCGAAACGCGCAAGATTCGCGCTTGCCTCTGCCGGTGCCACGATGTAATACACCGCCATTGCATATTCTGTGTGCGGCAGGGATACCTCCACTATCTCCGCTCCCGCATCCGTGCAGGTTTTGATCGCGGCCTCTGTTATGCGCTTCACCTCGCCGTCCAGCCCGTCCACGAAATACTCTTTCGGCAACCCCAGTCTAACGCCTTTGAGCGACGCGCCCTCGATGGCCTTGGAATAGTCCGGCACGGCTATTTTCGGCGTCGTGCCGTCCATCTCGTCATGCCCCGCAAGCACCTGCAAAAGTAGTGCCGCATCTTCCACGCTCTTCGTCATCGGCCCCACTTGGTCCAGCGACGAGGCAAACGCCGTCACCCCGAACCGGCTCACGCGCCCGTAGCTCGGCTTCACTCCCACGCAGTTGCAGAAACTCGCCGGCTGGCGTATCGAACCTCCCGTGTCCGTCCCCAGCGTTGCAATCGCAAGATTGCCTCCCACCGCCGCCGCACTTCCGCCGGACGACCCCCCCGGCACGCGCGAAAGATCATACGGATTGTGCGTTGTCTTGAATGCGCTCGTCTCGGTGGAGGACCCCATTGCGAACTGATCCATGTTGAGCCGCCCTGCACACACCGCTCCCGCCGCCTTGAGGTTCTTCACCACCGTTGCATCGTATGGACTGACGTATCCCTCGAGAATCTTCGACGAACACGTGCACGGCTGCCCCGCCACGTTTATCAGGTCTTTTATTCCAAACGGCACTCCCAACAGCGTCTGCTCCGCCGTCCTTCCTTCCTGCGCCAGAATCGTATCCGCTTCCAGCGCCGCGTTTATCGCACCTTCTTCGTCGAACGTGAGATACGCGCCGATCTCGCCGTCTGCGGCGTTTTTCCTTGCAATCAAAGCCCGCACGAGTTCTTCGCTGGAGGCTTCCCGCTTGTCCAGCAGTGCTTTGGCCTCTTTGATCCCCAGTTCGTAAAGTTCGCTCACGACTCCGCTCCTTCCACGATCTTCGGCAATTTGAATTCGTCTCCCGTCCGCGCCGGTGCGTTTGCAAGCGCAAGTTCACGCTCCATCGAAGGCCTCACCTCGTCTTCGCGGAACGCGTTTACCTCTTCGTGGCCGTGCATCGTGGGCGGCACTCCCTCCACGTCGACCTCTTTTATTTTGGCCACCCAATCGACGATCCCCTCCATCTGCTTTTGGAAGAGCGCTTTTTCTTCATCCGTCAATTCCAGCCTGGCCAATTCCGCTACGTATGCCACGTCGATTTTCACATCGTTTCCCATAAATCACTTCCCCATGAATTCGTTTATTGCGGCGGTGAATTCCTTTACGTCCTTGAAACGCTTGTATACGCTTGCAAAGCGTATGTACGCTACTTCGTCCAGCCTGCGCAGACGCGCCATCACATGCTCCCCTATGGTGTGCGACTGAACCTCTCCCCCCTCCAGCGTGGTCACCACTTCATCCAGCAGCGACCTTATCTGCTCGTCGCTGACCGGGCGTTTCTGGCAACTTGCCCTCACTCCCTGTTCGAGTTTGGCGCGGCTGAATGCCTCGCGTCTGCCGTCGCGCTTCACCACTATCAACTCGTCGCGCACGGTTTCCTCGAACGTCGTGAAACGGCATCCGCACGCCGTGCACTCGCGGCGACGTTTTATCGCCGCGCCGTCGCGCACCAGCCGCGAATCTATCACTTTGTCTTCAAGAGACGAACAACGGGGACATTTCATTTCAATTCTGCCTTGGAAATTCAAGGCATGAATTATAGCAGAAACTCACCCCTTGCGCAATCAAATTCTGCAACTCGCAGCGGCTCGCGCGGTATCGTTGCGATGTCGAAATGCTCCACCAGTGCCGCAAGCGTGCAAGGTGCGCCGTCTCCCCATCCGCACGAATGCGCCAAGCGGCCTATTATGCTTTCTGCGGGGATTCCCGCCGCGCGGAACGATGCGATGCGGCTGTCCCCATGCCGTTTTGCAAGGCGTTTGCCGTCTGCACCCACCACCAGCGGCACGTGGCAGTAGCGCGGCGGCTCGCACCCCAGCGCGCGTGCCACGAGGATTTGCGCCGGCGTCGCCGCCAGAAGATCCGCTCCGCGCACGACCTCGCTCACTCCCATCGCCACGTCGTCTGCCAATGCTGCAAGCGTGTATCCCGCGCCGTCTTCGTCGCGCGCCAGCGGGAAATCTCCGAGCGTCTTTGCCACATCCTGCGCGTATCGGCCGAATATCGCATCGTCGAACCACACCTTGGCAGCGTCTCCCAAACTGCTTGCGGCAAACCTCCAGCACGGGATGCGCGGCGCAATCGCCGCTGCCGCGTCGCTCCATGTTTTCCACCTGCCGCGGCATGTGCCCGGATAGTACAGTTGCTCGCCTTCGTGCGGCGCAGACTGTGCGCTTTCCACGTCTTTGCGCGAACACGTGCACGGATACGCCAAGCCTTTTCCGATCAACTCTTGCAGGCATTCGCGATAGTATGCGCGGCGTTCTGACTGCGTGAATTCCTCGTCCCAGTCGAACCCCAACCACCGCAAATCGTCCAGTGCGGCCTGCGCCGCATCCGGTTTGTCGCGCGGATGGTCAAGGTCTTCCATGCGCATTATCACTCTGCCGCCTTGCGAACGCGCGCGCAGCCACGCCACCATGAACGTGCGCACATTGCCCAGATGCAACGCGCCTGTGGGGCTCGGTGCCAATCTGCCAGTGTAGTTCATCGCACGCTTTTCAACACCTCGTATCCGCGCCTTGGTATTATCTCCGCCTTGCCGAAATACTTTTCCTGCAACGCCTTGAGCGCGGTGGCCCGTTTCACCACGCTCAAACACACCCCTCCCTTGTCCAGCGCGCGGTATGCGGTTTCGATGAACGTCTCGGCGATTTTGTATTCGCTGTAGTATGGCGGGTTGCCCACGAACATGTTGAACCCGCCCGTTTCGCCGCGCGGCGTTCCGTCGTCCGAAAGCATGAACTCTGCCTCGTCGAACAACCCTTGCACGTTCATCCTTGCCGCCGCGATTGCTCGTGCGTGGGAATCTATGAAGCGCAGCCTCTCCACCGGCACGTTCGCCTTGCGGGCGTAGGCGGCGGCGAGAATTCCCACAAGGCCGCATCCACAGCCCATGTCCACCAGCCGCAGCGCATCCATCTGCGCAGCCTCTCTTGCGGCAATCTCCGCAAGCGCAAGCCCACCCGCATCTGCGCGGCGATGCGCAAAACACCCCGGCAGGCTCGTAAAGCGCATCGCGTCTCCTCCGGGGACGCTTGCCTCCCACTCGCACGAGAAATTCCGCACCCTTGCGGCCTCGCCTTTTTTCACGCAGCGGAACGCCGCCACATGCTTGAGGAAACGCTTGAATTCGCGCTCTTCCGCCTTGTTCATGCCCTCCGGCGGCGGTATCACTACCGGGCCTGCCTTTGCAAAAACCTTCCTCACCGTGCCGAACGCATCGTCGCCATCGCCTTCAAACGCCGCATACAGCGCGGCACCTTCTGCAAGTTGCGCATACACGTCCTGCAACTGGTCCAGCACGAGTTCCGCGCTCATGGACTGCGGCGTCGTCTGGAAAAACGCCATATCGAACGGGCCTTCGGGCACGTTCGGCGTGCAGAAGAGCCTTTCGTTCGGCGTCACACCCGCCGCGTTGAAGCGGTCCCGCACCGTGCGGTAGTGGTGGAAGTCGAACATATGTGCCTTCACATCCGCTCCGCGCTTTGCAAGTTCCAGCGGCAACGCACCCGTGCGATTGCCCGCCACGAGTATCTTTCTGCCCTCTACCTGCATGCCCGCGATGATGCGGAAAAGAGCCGTTTCAGCGTACGTCAGCGAAATCATGTGCACTCCTTGCCGTTGCGCCGAGTTTTCTTGCGGCGTCCGAAAGTTTCTTGTCGTCCGTGACTACCTCCACCGGCATTTTGCGCCCTGCAAACTTCAACGCCCGCAGGAATGCCGTTATCAGTCTGTCCGCACGCTGCTCCCCCTCTCCGCCCGTGTACGACACGTGTAGCCGCCCTCCTGCGGAGGATGTGGAGTCTTCGCTTTTTCCGTCCAATACTATCCACACCTTGTCTCTGGCGTTTGCGGCCAGATGCTCCTTGCAGCGCTCCTCCAACGCGGCGAGCGAATGAAGGCGCGTGTTGAGTATCGCGTTCCACCCGTCCACTACTATGAACATCCCGCCGCTTGGCAGAGTATCTGCCTCCAGAGCCGCCGCCACAGCCATTTCAAACCGGCTGCGCAGCCAATCGCGTTCGCGCACTGCATCGGCAAGCGCGGCGTTGAGTTCCGCCACCTTGTCTTTCAGTTCGCGCACATGCACCACTCGCGAATCGCGGTATATCTGCTGCGTAGTCATCGTTCCGGTTTTCTCTCTGTCGCCTGCCGCGTGCTTGTTCGGTGAGTGGTGGTGGGGCAAGGATTCGAACCTTGGAAGGCATAGCCAGCAGATTTACAGTCTGCCCTCG
>JAFVCR010000116.1 GCA_017479035.1 Kiritimatiellia bacterium
CCGATCGACCAGAAGCGCCCCATGTTGTGGCCGTTTATCCACACGATCCCCTTCGTCCAGCCGGTCATGTCGATCCACGTGTCGGCAGGATTTTCATCCGCCGTATTGAGAGTGCCGAAATAAAAGAACGGCGTATCGTCCGCATATACGGTTGCCGCGCGGGCGTCTTCTATTTTCATCCAGTCTCCGAGATCGAACCGCTCGAAGGAAGGATCGATGGGCATCATTTTCGCCGTCCAGTTTTTGAGTTCTTTGCGATCCAGACGGACTCGTCCGTTCAAGCCTTTGCGGTCTTCCATGCCGGACGAAGAATTTATGCGCCCCATCGCCTCCACTAGAATCTGCAGCTTGCGCGGCTTGTTCTCCTTCGAGCGGTATATGCGCAGTTTCAAACCGCGATGGCGGCGGTCAAGCGTGCCTACTCTCTGGCCATCCAGGAAGACATATCCGAAATCGTGCAAATCCTCCACGCGCAGTATGCCGCCGTCTCCAGGTGCTATCTCCGTCTCGTAACTGACAAGGCCGAAGCCCTGGTCGAGTTTCTCCATGAAGACTGGACGATCCAGTTTCACCTCGCGCCGCACAAGCGCATCCACTGGTGCCAAAGGTGAAAGGCTTGCCGTACCGTAATCCTTCACGGGGATCGGCGATGGCATGGCAGGTATTGCCTCGCCCTTGTTGAGGTGCTTCGCGGCGCGATTGCGAAACTTTGCAAAAGACGGATTGGCCGCGCCTTGCTCGGATATTGGTGCCTCGAAATCGTAGCTCGTTACGTTCGGTACAAACGGATTGCGGCACCCCGTCCATCCCCCGAACGACGTCCCGCCGTGCGCCATGTACAGCGAAAAGGAAACATTGTGCTCGAACATCCAGTCTATCGGGTCGAAAAATTCGCGGTCGCTCTTTGCGTAGTGGTGCGCCTGCCCCCATGTGTCAAACCAAGCCGGATAGTATTCGGCGCACATCAACGGCCCGTGCGGCTGGTACTGGCGTATTATCTGGAACCGCTGCTCCGGCTCCGCGCCGAAATTCGCCGCCTGGAAAAGTTCCGGCACAAATCCATTCTGGATCACACGCGGCGGGTTGCACGCATACAGCGGCACCTCGAACCCCGCATCCAGCAATGTCTGGCGCAACGCCTTGATGTATTCCACATCGTTGCCGTGCAGCCCGTATTCGTTTTCCACCTGCACCATGAGTATCGGGCCGCCTTTCGTCACTTGCAGCGGCGCGAGCACGCGCCCTACTTCCGCCAGCCATTTCTTTGCGGGCTCCAGCCATTTGGGATCGCTCGAACGCATTGAGATTTTATCGTCCTTCAACAAGAACCACGGTGCGCCGCCGCCTTCCCATTCCGCGCAGGCATATGGCCCCGGTCGCAGTATCACCCACAGCCCCTCCTCCTGCGCCATCTTGCAGAACGCCGCCGCATCTGCATTGTCTTGCCAGTAGTAAAGCCCCTCGTGGCGTTCGTGATAGTTCCAGAACATGTAGCACCCCACGGCATTGCACCCCATAGCCCGGAGCATCTGCAGACGATGCCGCCAGTATTCGCGCGGAATGCGTGCATAATGTATCTCGCCGCAACGTATAAGGAACTCTTCGCCGTCCAGCAGGAATGCGTCTTTCTCCATTGAAATCTCAAACGTGGCCGCATGCGCCTGTAACGCGAGCATACCGGCCAACGCCACTGCAAACCTCGAACAGCAGACTGCAAAATTGTTTTTCATGCCCCCATTCTAGCAGTTCCGCCGCCTACAGGCAACAGGATTATTTGCAACTAATCCTGCACAATCGCAAGCCTCGCAGATCGATCCGTCAGCGCCGGAAAAACGCCGCAGCGGCCTCTACGGCTTTGTCCGCAAGCGCACTGCGGCAGAAGTGGCGTATGAACACCCCTTGCGTCGGCTCGTGATCTTGCATTCCAAAAAACGGTATTAGGCTCCATCCGGAGGCGGCGTATTCCTGTACAAGCGTTTCGGAATGCACCAGCCTACCCGTTGCATTTTCGTATATGCGCAATTCGGCACTCATCGCCCGCGCCTCGCAATCCGCCATGAACAGAGTGCCGCAATACAGCAACCTGCGCTTCCACAATCCTTGCGTCTGCTCGAGTTCACCGAAATCGCAACGGAGCGTGTATTGCGCGGCAGGCGCGCGCGTCACGAATCCGCATTGCTCCAGCAGTGCCACTGCGCGGTCGCGATACGCATCGGTGGAATGGATGTCTGGCACATATGTAACGGAATTGTAAGTGCGTATATCGCTGCCGTATCCGTGGCGATGGCGATGGCGGCGGCCGCCGCCCCATGCGTCTCCGCCGAAAGCCGTTGTCGTAGTAGTCACGGGAATATAATCCGTAAGCGTGGCGGCAAATCCCTCCACTTTCACGGACGGCGCATTTGCCACATTGGCGATCGTTGCAAACGGAAATTCCGTCTTGCCCGTGGTGAAACATCCTGCCGCCAGGCACGCCGCAGCAAGCGCAAAAGCCGGTATAGTGCATTTCATTTTCGCAAACTCCTTTTGATTTTCATACCTTCCACAACGCTTCCCGTTTCAATGAGAACGTCCGCAAGACCTGTTTTGTAAAGTTCGTTCGTCTCTCCTGCAAGCCGCAACGCCTCCTTCGCCAGCAGAACCGCCTTGGAATCGTTGCGTGCCGTGTTGGACTTGCTGCACCAGAGTTTGGCCGCGCGCAGATACGCTGCGGGATTGCCCCAGTCGTGCGCAACGAGCACATCCGCCTGCCGCGCCGCAAGATCGGTCTTGCCTGCCGCCTCCGCCGCTTCTACAAGTTCGCTGCGGTGCGCATCGTTTTCCGGATCCAGCGCAAGCGCCCGCATGAACACCTTTACCGCATCATCCGCATTGCCGGACTTTTTGAGGCATACGCCGAAATTGTGCACCGTTGCCGCATCGTCCGGGAAAATCTCGCTTGCGTTCTCGTAGCATTTAAGCGCGCCGTTCACATTGCCGATTGCTATGAACCGCCGTGCGTTCATGTCCAGCGTGTCCGCTAGGTTACGTAGCAAGACATCCCTCTCGTCCACCTTCGCGGCAGCCGCCCAATGTCCTAGCGCGGCAGCCTCGTCACCTGCGTCTGCTGCGAGAAATCCCCGCAGAGCCTCCACTCGTGCCGCGCGGTAGCGTGCAATGTCCTCCAACAGCGCGTCGAAATCCTCGCTTTCCATCGTTCCGGCCACGAGCCATTCTGGAGGCACGGGTTCTTCCGGCGCGAGATCGGTTGCCCGCAGACGCAACGCCGCACCTTCCGCAAATGGCAGTTTGTATTTGCCGAACCAGCCATCGTCATCCTCTATCGCGTCCAGTGCCTCGCCGAGGTCGCGATCCGTGCCGAGATATGATGCAAAAAGCTCTGCGGGCGAAAAGACATCCGCATCGGCGAGTTTCTCGAACAATGCCTCGTCCATGAACGCATCAAGATAGAAATCCGCGCTGCGCGTCACACCCGGCGTAACGATGTAATCGTTCAACCCCACGCACCACAGCCGCCACGCGCCGTGGCGGTTCTTGTAGTCGGCGAGCCGCTTCTTTATTTCGCAAGCACTCTCCGTGCGTGCATCGATGGTTTCGCAGAACGCCTCGCCTTCTATCAGCGGTATTGTTTCTTTGAGTGCCCTAGTCCCCGCAAAACGTTTTCCCGTAACGATCGGCCAGTCGTTACTGGTGACCACCTCTCCGAGGAAATCGTCGTCCCGGTAGAATTTCAAATCTCCCTCCACGCGTTGCGGTGCGTTTTTCGGCGAGAATGCCAAATCGCGCGTCGCCAAGCGGATGTATGTCTCCCGCGCACGCGGCAACTCCCACGGATACAGGCAGCTCCATGCAAACAGCGTCTTGTATTCCGCAAACGTGCGCTTCACATTCTCCTGCAGATACACCCAATCGTGTTCTAGGCGCGGAGTCATCTCCATTGCGGAGAACGCATAAGCCGCCGCCAGCACCGCCACCGCCACCCATGCAAGAAATTTCTTCCACCATGCCTTGCGCGGTGGTGGCGTTTCCGCGCCGCCGTGCGCCGCCGCACATCCCGCCAGGAAGTCCCGCGCCACTTTATCCGTTGCGCCGCAACGTTTGCGCACTGCAGCCTCTGCACGTGCGCCCAATTCCTTGCGTGCTGTGGAGTCCTCGCAAAAACGTATTATCGCTTCTGCAATTTCCGCTTCGTTCCTTCCCTGCACTATCGCATCGTTTGCGAGAAGATCGCTCATTACCGGACGGAAATTCTCGGTGTGCGGCCCCACCACCGTGGCGGCACCGCAAAGGCACGGCTCTATCATGTTCTGCGCACCGTGCGCACACAGGCTTTTGCCCACGAACACCACATCGCTTATGCCGTACAGCCCCATCAATTCCCCGGTGGTGTCGCAGAGATATACGCACGGTTTCTCCGCCGCATCCACGGCGGATTCTGGTTCTCGGCTCCTTCTCTTGCACGCAAATCCTGCCGCGCGAATGTTCTCTTCTATTGCATCAGCCTTCTCGAAATGCCTCGGCGCAATGCACAAGCGCACATCCGTCCCCTTCTCCGTCAACTGCCTGTATACGCCGAGCAGGAAGACATCCTCCCCCGGCCATGTCGAGCCGCCCGTCAAAAGAACCGGCCGCCGCTCGCCGGTATCCATCTCCAGCCACTTGCGCAATTCCTCTTCCTTGGCGGGGTTGCGCCGCGCAACGTCGAACTTGAACGAACCCGTCACCTCTATCGCCTCGTCCCGCGCTCCGGCAGCGAGCAGCCGTAGCCTGTCCTCCTCCGATTGCGCCCAAATGCGGTCGAACGCGGCGAAGATCTCTCCAAGGAACCACTTTGCCTTGGGATAACGCTTTGCGCTGCGGTCGGATATTCTCGCGTTCACCAGATACAGGGGAATGCCGCGCCGCTTGATTTCGCGGATGAAGTTCGGCCATATTTCCGTCTCCGTCAAAACCACCGCTCGCGGCTTGAACGTATCAAGCGCGCGGCGCGTGAAACGCGGGAAATCAAGCGGATTATATATCAACACCACGCCGTTGTTTCCATCTCCGCCGCCGCCCAGCGCGGCAAGTTCCTTCTCCGCTATCTTCCAGCCTGTGGACGATGTAGTGGAAAAAACGAAGCGCGTTGCAGGCTCTATCTTGCGCAGCGAACGCATGAACTGCACCGCCACCTGCACCTCCCCCACGCTGACCGCATGCACCCATATCGCGCCGCCTGTTCCATCGCCGCCTATGCCGGCGGGATATTTTGCGAATCGATCCCCCATGCGTGCGCGATACCCTCCGCGCCGCTTCATCCGCAACAGAAAATACGGCATCATCGCCGCATAAACGGTTGCAAAGAGAATATTGTATAAAATCCACTTCATGGCACTCACCATTATACCACAATCCCCCCTCCCTTTGCAATGCTGCGGATTCAAACATTCATCCCTCGGTGCCTCCCCTCCGGCACCGAAGCCTCTCCGCCCTGCGCCTCACGGAACGGGGAAAAGCAGCGCCAACTCTTTTGCCGCCGCCTTTACGCGCGCCTGCGTTTCAAGGTTGGTAACGTCGTCCAGAATGTCTGCAATCCAAGTGCCGATGAGTTCGCACTCTTTCTCCTTCATTCCGCGTGTGGTTACGGAAGCCGTGCCCACGCGTATGCCGCTCGTGCGGAAGGGCGACTCCTCGTCGTACGGGATGGTGTTTTTGTTCACCACGATTCCCGCCGCATCCAGCGCGGCGGCGGCATCCTTGCCCGTGATGCCCTTCGTGGTTTTCACATCCACCAGGAAAAGATGGTTGTCCGTGCCGCCGGAGACGATTCTGTATCCGCGCTTTTGCAGCACCGCGCACATGGCTTTGCAGTTCGCCACAATCTGCCGCGCATATTCTTTGAACTCCGGCTGCATCGCTTCCTTGAAACATATCGCCTTGCCCGCGATGATGTTCTCGAGCGGTCCTCCCTGCATTCCCGGGAATACAGCCGAATCGAGTTTCTTCGCCCATGCCTCTTTGCAGAGCACCAGCCCTCCGCGCGGACCGCGCAGCGTCTTGTGCGTTGTGGTGGTCACGAAATCCGCATACGGAACGGGGCTCTCGTGCGCACCGCCCGCCACAAGCCCTGCGATATGCGCCATATCCACCATCATTATCGCGCCGCATTTGTCGCAGATTTCGCGGATTCGCTTGAAATCGAACGCGCGCGGATACGCACTCGCGCCGGAAAGCAATATCGCCGGCTTTACCTCCAGTGCCTTCGCCTCCAGCTCGTCGTAATCGATGCGTTCCGTCTCGCGGTTGACTGTATATGGCACTATATTGTAGAGTTTGCCGGAGAAATTCACCGGCGAACCGTGCGAAAGATGCCCTCCCTGATCCAGCGACAGCGCAAGTATCGTATCGCCCGGTTTTATCGCCGCAAGATACACCGCCATGTTTGCCGCGCTACCGCAATGCGGCTGTACGTTTGCATGCTCCGCGCCGAAAAGTTCGCACGCCCTCTTGCGTGCAAGTTCCTCCGCCGCATCCACCGGCAGACATCCCGAATACCACCTCTTGCCCGGATACCCTTCTGCGTATTTGTTCATCAATACGGATCCCGCCGCCGTGCGCACCGCGCGCGAAGACGTATTCTCCGATGCGATTAGGTTGATTTCCGTATCCTCCTGCACCACCTGCGCCTTGATTGCCGCGTATACCTCGGGATCCTCCTGCGCAAGCAGCGAAAAATCACTCAATCTTCCGCACCTCTCCAGTTTTGCACGGCGGCGCACATGGCGCTCGTCTTGCGAAGGTGCAGTCCCCGCAAACGCCTTTAGTATCTCCAACGCCTGCTCTTTCGTGATCTTGTCCGCGCCGATACACAGGACGTTCGCATCGTTGTGCTCGCGCGTCAACGCCGCTGCGGCCGCATCATGCACAATCGCCGCGCGCACACGCTGGAAACGGTTTGCCGTCATGCTCATCCCTATCCCGCTGCGGCACACCAATACGCCCGCATCCGCCGCGCCGGAGGATACAAACTCCGCCACCGCCACCGCCGCATCTGCATAGTCGCACGATTCCGTACCGTACGTACCGCAGTCCACGAATTCCGCACCTCCCAGGGAACATGCCGCACCCTTTAGGAATTCCTTGTATTCAAACCCGCCGTGATCGGCTCCGATGGCTATTTTCATGTCGATTAGTCCTTAAATGATTTCGGCATATTCTAGCGGATTTTTCCATCATGCGCAAGATATTTGTTCCCCAGTTCGTGTTTCCCTCCCTGGCGGTGCGAA
>JAFVCR010000117.1 GCA_017479035.1 Kiritimatiellia bacterium
CGTCGGCATAGATTGCACGGCCTTGGAAATACGAGTATGCGGCGTTGGATCCGGCAAACGTCCAGCGGGCGGTGGAATCGGTAGGGATTGCAATCCTCGCGCCGTTGCCGCTGTACATGCCGCTGTATGACGTGTTGGAAGCAATCAACGCGCCGGAGCGGAACTTGTATTTCATCACCGAACTCGACGATATGAGTGCGCAGTAGAATTCCGTGCCGTCCAATTCCACCTCGAAGTTGGAATCCGCATCGATCTGGTGCATTTCATTGATGCCGCGCACCGTACCGCCAGTGTAGACATCGTCCGGACGCAACAGGAAATTCTGATTGGCAAGCGTTATCGCACCGCCCGCAAGTTCAAGCCTGGATGTCGCGCCGCGCGTTATCATGCCGCCATCCAGCGCCACCTCTCCGCCGGATATGGACATGGTACCGTTCAGCCCGATTCGCGCCGCCGCCACTGTCCCGCCGTCAACCGAAAGCGATCCCTCCACGGCGATTTCCTGCGCCTCAAGTCTGCCTCCAGCAACCGTAATCGAATTCCCGGCGACGATCGTTATTGCCTTACCCGCAAATATCAACCCGCCGCAGTTTGCTATGGTCGTCTGCCCGCGCAAATCGAGCGCATACGCCTCGCTTGCCACATACACGCCTCCGTCCAACGTAATCTTGTTCCAGTGCATGTATTTGTATGCGCTCTGCGTCAACCTAGAATTGCCGGCTACTCTCAATTCGCCCTCTAGCGTGAAATCGTCCGCTACATCCAGCGTCACATTATCGCCGTTTGCAATCACTATATCGTCGGCCGATTGCGGCAACCTGTTTAAATCCCAGTTAGCGGCCGCACTCCAACTGCCGGGGTTTTCCACGTCGCCGCCCTGCCATGTTATGGTCTCGGCATTCGCTGCGGCATGCAGCACGCCGCACAACATCCCAATGGCATAAAAACTCTTTCTCATGGCATCGCTCTCTCGTTTGCATACCCGTAAATCGCAACTCTATTCTATCAAATCCGCAATACCGCACCAAGCCCTAATCCGCACCTTAAATGTGCACCTTTGCGGCATTCCCGCCATCCACTTATTTTATTGCGCGGCGGAAATGTTTTTGCTAGAATAAATGCGTGGACACTTCTGGAATAGCAATTACAGGCATATCCTGCCGTTTCGCGGGTGCGGGCAATCCCGCGCAGTTTGCGCGCATAGTAATGGATCGCCGCCGCGCCACCACGCCGCTTGCGGAAGACCTCATGCGCGACCGCACCGCTGGGAGCGTCTTCACCGCGCCATACCCCGTGGCCGGCGGCCAATTGGGCGATCTCTACTCCTGCACGCCGCGCGAGCACCGCTTCCCCCGCGAAATAAACATGGGCGAAAACCAGGATCTCTACTTCGTGGCGCAATTGGCTTTCGATGCACTAGCGGATGCCGGCATGCGCCTCTCGCCGAACTCGCCTGTGCGCGGCTCGCTGTATCTCGGCTACGCCCCCGCACTCTCGCCCACCACCGTCCACTGGCTGCAACACACCTTTTTCCTTGACCAGACAATGGAACTGCTCTCGCGCTTCTTCCCATCCGCACCGCCCTCCTCGCTGGACAACGTGCGCCGCCGCCTTTCGGAGAGCCTCCCCGCCCCTTCCCAGGAAGCGTTTGTTGCGGCATCCGGCCATTGCGTTGCCTCCAGCATCGCCGCATCATGCGGTTTCAATTCTCCCGCCGTCGCCATAGACTCCGGCGTTGCGAGTTTCTTCGACGCTTGCCGCATGGCCGCCGACGACCTGCGCAGCGGGCGCGTGGACGTAGCCCTCGCCGGCGCGGTCATGCCCCCACTCTCGCGCGCCTTCCTCGAAGGCGTTTCCGCACAGGCCCGCTTCTCCACGCACGGCGAACTCACTCCTTTCGATGCTGCATCCTCTGGCACCATCCCCGGCGAAGGCGGCGCGCTATTCGTCATGAAACGCCGTAGCGACGCCTTGAAAAGCCGCGACCGCATATACGCCCTCTACCGCCACTCCGCCTCCTCCGGCACGATTGGCGACACACCCCCTCTCGTGACACTCTGCAACGAAAGCGAAACTCCCCTCAAATCCATCCGCTTCATCGAGGCCGACGGCAGCGGCATCCCGGAAGCCGACACCGCCGAACTCGCCACAATTTCCAGTCTCTGGGGCTCCCACTCCACCGGCGGCGCACTTGTTGGTGTCGGCTCGTGCAAAGGCAATTTCGGCCATGCATTCCGCGCCGCCGCCGCCGCCGGCGCAGTGAAGGCCGCACTCGCTCTTAAAATGCGCGTATTGATGCCGCAAGTGGGCGTGATGCACCGCCTCGATGCTTTCGCCGGAGTATCCTCAAGCGTATATATCCTTGACGAAGCACGCCCCTGGGTCACTCGCGATGCTTCCACCCCGCGCCGCGCCGCCATCCTTGCCTCCGAATTCTCTGGCCGCCAAAGCGCCATGCTTCTCGAAGAAGAACCCGAAGACCGCTCCTGACCATCCCCTCCCCCTCAATAGCAAAACGCAACGCGGCAATGTTCCCGCGTTGCGTCTCTCGCCCGGCGTTCACGCCGCGCATCGTCCGTTCCGTCAACGTCAATCGACTTCGGAAAACTGATCCTTGCCAACGCCACAGATCGGGCAGACCCAATCATCGGGCAGATCGGCGAACGCCACATTGTCGTTCTCGGCAGGGTCGTATACGTGCCCGCAAACATTGCAGATGTACTTTTTCATTTCGCGAAGTCTCCTTCTTTCGTTGATGCGCAAATTTTACACTATTTCTCCGCCGCTGTCAAGCAATGTCTCACGCCACCCTTGTCCCCCGCAGTAGTTTGCATTGTGCAGTTTGCAGTGTGCAGTTTTTGGTAGCAATGCCCGGCTCCCACTGTGTACTGTGGGGGCGCGGGCGTCTCGCCCGCGGAGGGTTTGCGGTTTGTAGTTCTTGTTAGCAATGTCAACCCAACTGTGTACTGTGGGGACGCGGGTGTCTCGCCCGCGGAGGATTTGCAGTGTGCAGTTATGGATGCGGTGCGAC
>JAFVCR010000118.1 GCA_017479035.1 Kiritimatiellia bacterium
CTACACCATTTGCAGAGTTATTGCAAGTGCAAAACCGCTGTGCCGCCGTTGCATGATTAAAACGGTTGACCTATGCGGCGGGAAATAGTAGAATAGGGGTGCAATGGCAACAATAGAACAACAATCATCCATGCAGGAGCGTGCAATAGCAGCCCGCGTCGCGGCGGAGGCGGGGGTTGGTGCTAGTCAAGCGTTGACGGTGGCGCGGCTGCTCGCGGAAGGCAATACGATTCCCTTCATAGCACGATACCGCAAGGAAGCACACGGCAACCTTGACGAGGTGGCGATTGCCAAAATCCAAGAACGCCTCGCCTATTACACGGAACTTGAAGACCGCCGCAAGACGATTCTAAAATCGATCGACGAACAGGGGAAACTAACCGAAGAATTGCGCCGGAAAATAGAAAACTGTTTCGTAAAGAGTGCGCTGGAGGATTTGTACCAGCCATACAAACCCAAGCGGCGAACCCGCGCCATGATTGCCAAAGAGGCTGGACTCGAACCGCTTGCCGATGCCATTTTGAGGGGTGAGGCGGTAGATGCCATAGTGCAGGATTTTGTTGCCGTCGAGAAGGGCATCGACTCTCCCGAGGCCGCATTGAAAGGTGCGCGGGACATCATCGCCGAACGTATCGCCGACATTGCCGAAGTGCGCGGAGCCGTGCGTAAAGAGTATCTTGCAAAGGCTCTCGTGAAAAGCGAAGTCGTTACGCCCAAGCCCGCCGAACCTACGAAATTCGAGCAGTACTACGACTACTCCGAACCGCTTGCAACGATACCTTCGCATAGGTTCCTTGCCATACGGCGCGGACAGAAGGAAAACGTCCTTTGGGTGCGGCTGGTTCTCGATACCGGAGAACTGTTGCGCGGCATACAGACGCTTGCGGCCAAGTATCTGCCCGCAGAACCTGGCGAGCAGTTCTCGTTGGCGTGCGCCGATGCGTTGAAGCGGCTGCTCGCGCCGGGATGCGAGATCGATGTGATGGTGGAAAAGAAATTAGAGGCAGACCGCGCCGCTGTGGATGTCTTTGCGGACAATCTGCGCAATCTGCTTCTGGCCGCGCCGCTCGGAGAGAAGAAAGTTCTTGCCATAGACCCTGGCATACGCACAGGCTGCAAGGTGGCGATGCTGGACGAAACGGGCAAGTATCTCGTCAATACCGTACTCTATCCCATGCAGCGCAGGGCAGAGGCTCAACGCGAATTGGCCAGACTGGTGCAGACTTTCAAGCCGGATGCGATAGCGGTGGGCAATGGCACTGCCGGGCGCGAGACGGAAACGTTCGTGCGCGAAACCCTGAAACTGATGAGAGCCGGCGGCATAATCGTGGTGAGCGTCAGCGAGGCCGGTGCGAGCGTGTATTCCGCAAGCGAGGCTGCGCGCGATGAGTTTCCCACGTTGGATCTTACGGTGCGCGGCGCGATTTCCATCGGCCGGCGGCTGCAAGATCCCCTTGCTGAACTTGTCAAGATAGAACCAAAGGCCATAGGTGTGGGGCAATATCAGCACGATGTCCACCAGCCGCTTCTGGAAGCGAAACTTGACGAAGTGGTGGTGTCGTGCGTCAACAAAGTGGGAGTTGAGCTGAACACCGCATCCGCCGCACTGCTCACAAGAGTCTCTGGGATCGGTTCCGCACTTGCAAAGCGCATCGTGGCGTGGCGCGATGAGAATGGCGCGTTCAAAAGCCGCAACGATTTGAAAAAAGTCTCCGGGCTTGGGCCAAAGGCGTTCGAGCAGTCTGCGGGATTCCTGCGCATACGCGGTGCGGCAAATCCTCTGGATTCGTCGGGCGTGCATCCCGAACGCTACGGCCTTGTGGAGCAGATGGCTGCAGACATAGGCGCGGCGGTGGAAGACCTCATAGGCAATGCCATGCTTGCCGCAAAGATCAAGCCGGAAAAATACATCTCCGCAGATGTCGGCGCATTGACGCTCAAGGATATTATCGACGAATTGAAAAAGCCAGGCCGCGATCCTCGTGCCGTTTTCGAAAAACCTGCTTTCCGTGACGACGTAACCACCATTGACGATGTGAAAGAAGGCATGACGCTTGAAGGGATTGTTACAAACGTTGCCGCTTTCGGTGCGTTTGTCGACATAGGAATACATCAAGACGGCCTCGTGCACTTGAGCGAACTTGCCGACCGCTACGTCCGCGATACATCGGAAGTTGTTAAAGTGGGCGACAAAATCACCGTGCGTGTGATCGGTGTGGACAAGGCGCGCAATCGCGTGTCGCTGTCGGCGAGGTCTGGCGTACGCGAAAAAGGCGCGGGTGCGGCCGAAGCGCGTGTGTCCCGCCAGCGCACGCCGCCTAGGCAGACATTTTCCAACAACCCGTTTGCAAATCTCTCGCTGTGAATTACTCCTCGATAAAATTCAACGACATTGCCAATGGCGACGGCGTGCGCACAAGCCTGTTCGTTTCGGGCTGCCGCCATCATTGCCGAGGGTGCTTCAACAAGGTCGCGTGGGATTTCAACGCGGGCGAACCGTTTACCGCCGCCGTGCAGGAGCGCATCCTGCGCAGTGTGGAGCCGGAGTGGATTTCCGGTCTTTCCATACTTGGCGGCGAACCCTTCGAGCCGGAGAACCAAATCGGGCTTCTGCCATTTCTGCGCAAATATCGTTCGCGCTGTCCAGGTAAAAGCCTTTGGATGTGGACCGGGTTCATATACGAGCGCGACCTTCTCGCACAGGACGGCCGTGCCCGATGCGAGGCGACCGATGAAATACTTTGGCTTGCCGACGTGCTTGTGGACGGACCTTTCATAGAAGAGATGAAGGACATCACCCTTCGTTTCCGCGGCTCGTCCAACCAGCGCATTATCAAGTTGCGCTGACAGTTTGCAAAAAAAAGAACCCGGGCGATGTCCCGGATTCCTTTCCCTTGTCTTTTTATGTTCTTCAGCCGTTCCCGTGGCGGCGCATCTGGCGCGTCACGCGCGGTGCCTCGTTTGCGGACGAGGCTGCTGCCGGCGTAGACTGGCGGCGCAACCTCCACATTTGCACTATTGAAATAACCGTGGAAAGCATCCAGTACAAACTCACGCCGCTCGGCAACTGATAGCACATGAAAAGCATCATCACCGGCATCATCACCAGCATCATGCGTTGCTGGCTTTTGTCTCCTGTGGCAGGGGATAGTGCCGACTGCAGAAACATCGTAAGTGCCACGAGAATCGGCAGTATGTTCAAGCCGCCGAACGGAAACCAATCGGCGAAAAGCGCTTCGGGTTCGCTCAAATCGGAAATCCACAGGAACGAAGCATAGCGCAGTTCCACCGCGCTGCGCAGCACTGTGAAGAGCGATATGAACACCGGTATCTGCACAAGCATCGGAAGGCAGCCTGCGGCGGGGTTGACCTTGTTTTCGCGGTAGAGTGCCATAACCTCCTGATTCATGCGCTGGGGATTGTCCTTGAACTGTTCGCGCAATTCGGTTATCTTCGGCGAAAGTTCGCTCATCTTTCGCATGCTTACAGTCATCTTCCGCGAAAGCGGCCAGAAAAGTATGCGCACCATCACGGTTAAAAGCACTATGGCA
>JAFVCR010000119.1 GCA_017479035.1 Kiritimatiellia bacterium
CCATTGCGCTTACCGGGTTCACGGCTTTGTCGGTGGAAATCATTACGAACCGTTCTACTCCTGCCTCTACGGCAACCTCTCCCAAGAGCCGTGTTGCAAGCGTATTGTTGCGCAATCCTTCAAGCGGATGCATCTCCACCATAGGAACGTGTTTGTATGCCGCCGCATGCAGGATCGTCTGCGGTTTGTGCCGGGCTAGTATATCTCTCATCCGTGCGGTGTCGTTGACATCTGCCAACACCGGGACGCAGCGCGCGTTGGTGTTCAGTGCACGCATTCTGCGGTCGATTTCATATAATGCGTGCTCGCTGCGTTCCACCATAAGCACTTCGCCGGCACCGCACAATGCGCATTGCCGCACGATTTCCGAGCCGATCGACCCTCCGGCACCGGTAACCATTACGCACTTGCCGGCCAGCAGACGCACTACGTCTTCCGTGTCGGCAATGCTCTCTTCGCGATGCAACAGTGCTTCCGTTTGCTGCCTGGCCGTATTGTAAGCGGCCGCCAGATACCGTGTCGCGCCCACGAATGCGGCCGCAAAGAACGTGTTGAGGAAGGAAATCGTGTATGGTGGGCGTATGAAAAGCCATCCCACATCTGGAAGGAGCGCGCGCAGTGCAAGTAATATCGTGCATGAAACGGTAAATGCCGCCGCGAAGCGGGGGAGATCCAGTGGACGAATACCACGGCGTTTCGTACATCCAAACGCCGCGAGTGAAAGGGTTTGCACAAACCACACGGTGGCGAAACTCACCCATACCGCGCCCCAACCCCACATCGGTTCGCGGAAATCGAAGCGCAACATGAATGCGGCGGCGTAGGCAGCAGCCATCGCTGCGCTGTCGCACAAAGCAAGTGCAATTGACGATACCCGGTTTTTCATGTCAGGAATTATTCTTGTTGCATTTTGCTGTGACGGAAACGAATACGCACGAAGAGAGAATCGCGCCGAGAGTGTCGCACAGAATGTCCTTCTGTGCATCCCACACATCGCCTTGTGCACCCACAAATGCAAGCCCAGCGGTGCCGCCGTCGAGCTCTGCGCCAATCCATTCGATTATCTCCCATGCTCCTGCCATCGCCATTATTGCAAGCGTTCCGGAAACCGCCGCAGCGATACGGTGGCGCGCCCACCCTGTGCGCAGGAACAGTTCCGCGAAAAGATAAGCGTTCAAACCAATGCAGAAATGCGCCACGCGATCGTAACAGTTGCGGTCGCCGTCCACAGCGAACACCTTGAATGGCACATTTTCAAACGTATAGTGCGCACCGATGGTATGCATCGCAAGCCAAATGGAAACGATGGCGTATGCCGCTGCGGAGAAACGCATGCGCTTGTATGTGGCGGCAAGCAGTGCGAAAACGCCCAGCACCCAAACCATTTCCATCCACCATACCGTCCAGTCTGCGGGGTCGCATGCCGACCATGCTACGATTGCGGCGAGCGTTGCCGCCAACCATGTTTCGATGCGCTTCATCTTGCTTGCGGTCTCAAAAACCCATGATTTGTTTTTCGTAACCGAACGTCATTGCAATCAGCGCAGAACGTATCCACATGCCGTTGCGCATCTGCCGCCAATACATTGCGCGGGGATCGCGGTCGCAGCAAGTGGCGATTTCATCGCGGCGCGGCAGCGGATGCATGATGATGCCATCCTTCGGCAGCAGGTCGAGTTCTTCCTGTCCAAACTTGAAACGAGAGGAATCTACTTTAGCCGATTCGCCCTTGGATTCGTCCCACTCGTCTTGTATGCGCGTCATGTAAACCGCATCGGATTGCGGCACATTTCCGCGCAGATCGGAAGACTTTTCCCACGCCACACCCTTTGCGGAGAGGATGTCTGTCACGTCCTGCGGTACCTGCCATGCATCGGGTGCAACGAATATCTGGCGTATTCCGGGGAAGTTCGTGAGCAGATACGAAAGAGACCTCACCGTGCGCCCGCGCAGCAGATCGCCGCAGAAAGTGATGGTGCGGTTTTGCAAGCCGCCTTTGTTTTCAAACGAGCGCAGAAGCGTGTAGATATCCAAGAGTGCCTGCGTGGGATGCTGATCCTTGCCGGAGCCTGCGTTCAAGATTGGGATCGGCCTATCCGAATTGGACAGTTCCCACGCCATCTGCTCGGCAAGACCTTTTTCCGGCGTGCGCATGATTATGAGGTCGAAGTAACTGGAGAACGTGCGTATGGAGTCCTCTTTCGATTCACCCTTGAACTCGGAGGATGTGGCCGTGTCGCGCACGGATCCGGTTGTTAGCCCCAGTATCTGACAGGCGGCAAGATGGGAAAGGAACGTGCGCGAACTCGGTTGCGAGAAATACAACATTGCCCGCTTGTGCGTAAGGAGAGACTTCAAAAACAATGCGCCCTCTTTCGTTTTCGCCATGAACCGTATACGGTTTGCAAGTGCTGCAAGGCGCTCGAGAAGGGGACGGTCGAACTGTTGCGCGAACAAAGTGTGAAACGGCTCTCCATCGCCTCCCGGGCGCTCCAGATACGGCCGTTTGTCTTCCAGCGGCAGTGCAAGAAAATCCTCGCGCGAGATGTATTGTAGATTTTTCTCCATGCAGTTGCTCCTTTGCCCTTCATATTGCGTGCAAATTGGATTATACCACACCCGTTTCCATTGCGCAAGCCTTTTCCCGGGCAGTGGCTGGCGCGCATGTATCTATGGTTGTGCGCCATCCTGCCGCCGCATTCATAATATCAGCATGCAGTCGCCGTATGAAAAGAATTTGTATTCCTTGCGCACGGCGAAAGCGTATGCGCAGAGCATCCTCTCGCGCCCGGCGAGTGCGCTTGTCATCATAAGCAACGTCGACTGCGGCAGATGGAAATTGGTCAGCATGGCATCGGTGGCGCGGAATTCGTATGGCGGATATATAAAGATGTTAGATGCTCCGCTTCCGGCCGCGATCAACGGTTCTCCATCCTTTTTGTCCCGCGCGGCAACTGTTTCGAGCGTGCGCACTGTTGTAGAACCCACGCAAACGATGCGCCCGCCTTTCGCCTTTGTTTCGTTTATTGCATCGGCTGTCTCTGGCGGGATGGTGAAAGCCTCAAAATCCATTACATGATCTTCGATGTTCTCCGCTTTCACAGGCCGGAACGTGCCGGGCCCTACATGGAGAGTCACGGCTACGCGCCGCACGCCTTTGGCCTCGAGCGCGGCGAATATCTCCGGCGTAAAATGCAGCCCCGCAGTGGGTGCTGCCACGGAACCAATGTGTCGTGCGTATATCGTTTGGTAGCGCAGGCGGTCTTCTTTCTCTTCTTCAGCCGTGCCTTCGCGTTTTACGTATGGCGGAACAGGTATTTTGCCGAATGCATCCAGTAGTTCGTTCAGTGGTCTGTCGCTCTTGAAAACCGCTTGCCACATTCCGCAGCCGAGCGGTTTTGCAAGCGTTACGGCTAGCTCTTTGCATGGCCCGAACACTGCTGTCTGTCCTTCCCGGCAAGGTCTGCCAGAGCCTAACATCACGTTCCAGACAACCGAGTTTTTCGCGAGGGCTTCCTCTGGAATCGCGCCGGCCGCAGGATTTACCATCAGCACTTCTACCGCGCCCGGGGAGTCCGCCCAAGTGCCGATCAACCGTGCCGGGAAAACCTTGGTGTCATTCACCACCAGCAGATCGTCCTGTGTTAGATATTCGGCAATGTCTGCTATGTGGCGATGCTCGATTACACCAGTGGCACGATGCAACACCATCATTTTTTCCGTGCCGCGCCTGTCTGCAGGATGCTGCGCTATCAATCGCTCCGGCAGCGGATACCAGAACTGTTTTGTTTTCATATCCGTGTGTTCTCGCTCCGGTTCACAATTTTTTGAGGACGCTGCGGATCGAGCGTTCGCGCGCTTCGATGGATTCGCACAGGCGGAACTGGACGCGTGCGCGGTTGAGTTTTTGTTCGGGGACGTTCGTCTTGAAATAATTGTTGCCCGCGAGATAGTCTTGGAAGAATCGCAGCCCCAATTCAAACGGCAGCAGGCGTATGGAATCGTATAGATACTCTCGATCGGCATCGGTCATGAACGCACCGGCTTCGGCGATGTATCCTTTGCAGAACGCTAGGCACAAGTCTTCATAGAACGATACTTTCCCAAGATTTGTCTCTTCCTCGCCCGCAGGATTGCACAGCGAACGCAGCGCATCGCCGAAGTCGATCTGCATCAAACCGGGGCTGACGGTGTCGAGATCGATCATCGCCGTGCCTTTGCCGGTAAAATCATCGATCATGATATTGTTGACCTTGGGGTCGCCATGAAACATCCTGCGTTTGAGTTCGCCGCGTGCTTCGGCTTTTTCAAGGACGAGTGCGAGATCTCTCCGCGCTTCTATGAACTTTGCAAGCCGCTTTGCCTCCATTGAGGCATTCAAACGGTCCTGCGCGAGCGGTTCGTCGGCGAGGGTGCTGTCGTAGTTTTCCAGATACCCGCTTGTGATGTGGAACCCCGGCAGCGGATCCTTTACAAGTGCCGGATCCATATCGGATACGAGATAGTGGAAATGGCCTAGTGCCGCACCGCATTCCTGCACATGCTCCGCACTTTGCGCCACATCGAACGCGTGCGCGGAAAGGATGCGTGTGATGACGCGCCAAACGTCCCCATTTTCATCTTTGACGAAATCCTTGCCGTCTTTTGTCTTTATTATACGCGGCATTTGCCATACGCGGTCGTCGCGGCCTTCTGCTGCATCGGCCTCAAGCCGCTCGTGGCAATGGCGCGTCACCTCGTGCATATTGTCCATGATGGCCACAGGATCTTTGAAGACGGTGCCGTTTACCTTCTGCACCACCACTTGCGTCTCTGTAAAAGTGTTGCGGTATACGGCAAGAAACGTATCGTTGATGTTGCCATTCCCGAACGGCACAAGCGTAACGAGGCGGCCCTTTATGTTGAATAGCCCCACCAGCAAAGAGAGTTCCATCTATAGATCCTTTCAATCAAACCGATCCAATTCTACCATAAATCATGGATTTCGGCAATTCAAATCCAATGTCCACGCTTATCCCGGAAAATATGGGATAAATTATCCCTGATATTCATTTGAGCCAATAAAATAATGGGAAAATATATTCCGAGAACAGAGAAAAAAGAGTGGAGACTTTTTCCCGAATACGCTATAATAGCGTTGCACAAAACAAGAAAGAAGTCTCCCCGTGGCACATAATGTAGTTTGCAGTTTGCAGTGTGCAGTTTGCAGTTCTTGCTAGCAATGTCAACCCCACTGTGTACTGTGGGGACGCGGGCGTCTCGCCCGCGGAGGGTTTGCAGTTTGTAGTTCTTGTTAGCAATGTCAACCCCACTGTGTACGGTGGGGACGCGGGCGTCTCGCCCGCGGAGGGTTTGCGGCACACTGCAAATCATTTCGGGGAATCCCAAAATCCGGGATAAGGGTGTCTCGTCCAAGTGCAAGAGTGCATAAGGAGCATATTCTGCCGCCCGGGGGTTCCGCTGCGCTCTACCCCCGTCTGTATTCTTGCGCCGCTTCGCGGCTTAAAAACTTCGTGGACTTTGTGTGAGGCTTTATGCTCTGCCGCCCCTTGCCATTCATCCGCACCTGCGCCATTGACGACGCTCCATGACGGAACGAGTCGACCATCTCATCCAAAAATCCAGGATAAGGGTGCAATGTCGGTGAGGAAGAAAACAGAAATGGTGGCGGCATCATGCCGTCACCATTTCCATTTATTTCACATGCATCGTTCCTGGTCGGTTCAGCGCCTATGATGCGCCGGCGGCGGGGATGGCGGTGCAGGTGTATGCTTTTGCACTGGAGGCGGCGGCGCAGGTGTATGCTTTGCGCAGTGGCTGCAACGCCCTGTGCCGTTGCAATGGCTGCAACGCTTGGAACTGAAACCAAACGTATACCAGTTGCTCCTCACGCCGGCTCCGCCACAGTGGCGGCAACGGCCGGTATTGTTGCAATACTTGCAATGGTGTACGGGCTGCGGTGCGGCATGCGGCGGCGGGGGTGGCGGCGGTGCCGCGAACGCCGTTAGCGCAAACGCAACGCATATTGCGGATATTATGGATTTCATGTCTGTCTCCTGTACTAGTTTTTGTGGCGGTAGGTTATCCGTCCTTTGGCGAGGTCGTAGGGCGAGATTTCCACATCGACCTTGTCTCCAATTGCGATTTTGATGAAAAACTTGCGCATCTTTCCGGAGATGTGCGCAAGTATCTGATGCCCGTTCTCAAGCTGGACGGTGTACATCGTGGCCGGGAGAACCTTTATGACGGTGCCGGTCACCTTGATTGCCTGATCTTCTTCCTTCGCCATGTAAAACCTTTGGGATTGTTCGCGATACGTCTCTATTCTATATCAAAACTGTGGAAAAGTCAAATTCAAATACCTGCACAAAAACGAACGAATTGCGCAACGCCCCCGCATTCCGCCGCGCAATTCCTCCTCGCCGGTTTGTGACGCTTTTACTCCCACTCGATCGTGGCCGGGGGCTTGGGTGTAATATCCCACACTACGCGATTAACGCCCTTTACCTTGGTGGCGATTTTCCCCGCCACGTCCACTACGAACTTGAACGGCAGTTCCACCACTCCCGCCTGCACAAACTGTTGCGTGGCCACCGCCCTCAATGCAATCACATACCCAAACGTCCTCGCGCCATTCTTTACGCCAGTGGACTTTGCATTTGTCATTATGGCGAAGAACTGTTGTGCTTTCTTGTCTAGTTTGGCTTTTGCCATTTCGCTGCGGAAAATGAAATCCGCCTCGCGCAGGATGTCCAATTTCTCCTTGGTGAGTTCTCCAAGGCAGCGCACTGCAAGCCCCGGGCCGGGGAACGGTTGGCGATCGACCATTTCGTCCGGAATGCCAAGCGCACGCCCCACTTTGCGCACTTCATCTTTGTACAGATACTTCACCGGCTCTACGAGCCCCTCGAAACCGATGTCCTTCGGCAGCCCGCCCACATTGTGATGAGCCTTTACCGCCTTGTGCCCGCCCACGCCGCTTTCGATGATGTCGGGATAGATAGTGCCCTGCCCCAGGAATTCTATTTTGCCCAGTTTTGCCGCTTCCTCTTCAAACACGCGGATGAATTCTCCGCCGATGGCTTTGCGCTTGGCTTCGGGGTCGGTAATTCCTTTGGCCTTTTCCAGAAACCTTGCCTCGGCATCGATCTGTATGAGATTGATGCCAAACTTGCCCTTGAATACGCGCTTGACCTCCTTGGCTTCGTTCTTGCGCATGCACCCGTGGTCTACAAATACGCACGTCAGTTGCTTGCCGATGGCTTTGTGCAGCAGGACTGCGCACACGGAGGAGTCCACCCCGCCCGACATCGCCAGCAGGACTTTCTTGTCCCCCACTTGCTTGCGGATGGCTGCGATTTCGTTTTCGATGTATTTCTTGGGTGTGAAGCGTTTGCCGATTTTCGCGGCGCGTTCCTTCTCTGCCTGGTTCATTTTTCGTGCCCTTTCGTGAATGCTGCTATTATACCACATTCTCCGCGTTTTGTCCATTTCTCAAAATTTGCAATGTGCAAATTGTCCTTGCGTTTTGAGAGTGGATTTGGTATTATCGAGCAAAATACGGGGAGTTGGAACTCATGATACTTTCAAAATACCGTTTCTTTGGATGCGCTGTTGCGGCGGCGATGGTGCTATGCTTGGCTGCCAGTGCGGATGGCATTCTCTGGCGCAATGGCGACAATGACGTCAAGGTTTACCGCATCCCTGCCATTTGCACCGCGCCGGATGGCAAAACCATCGTGGCCGTGTGCGATGCGCGCAAGTGGAATATGGGCGACCTCAACGCGGCGCAACCTATACAAATCTCCTGCCGCCTCTCTACCGACAACGGC
>JAFVCR010000016.1 GCA_017479035.1 Kiritimatiellia bacterium
AAAAAGGCAAGTGCTAATTTTCCGCGCAAGCACTTTTTCTACACTCCCCTTCTATATCCTTATATATATACGCCCGTTTGCGCATCCCGCACAGCCAATCCCGCCCAAAGAGCCACGCAAGACGCAGAATTGCGCCAGCCGCGTCCCGAAACCTCGCACTAGGGGTCTCCCGTCCGTCCCTAGGGGGTCTCTCATGCAAGAGACCCCTAGGGCGCGATTCAGAGACCCCTAGGGCGTGGATTCGAGACCCCTAGGGGACGTTTTGGAGACCCTCCTCTCCCGTCTCCTGCTCCCTCCTGCAAAAATTTTGAAAAAGGAGGGACATTTTCTGCCGCATTCTGCAATAATAGAGCGGATTTTGCCGCAGGATCTCTGCCTCCGCACGCGGATGCACTCTGCATCTTGTTCGAGCGGGCTACTCCACTGCCGCAAGCGAGAACAGCGCCATGAAGAACGCCACATACACGAAGCCCACTATCAGCCCCGTGACGAGTATCATCACGGGTTCGATGAGCATGGAGAATCGTTGCACGGCACGCTTCAGCGCGTCCTCGTGGTAGTGAGCGGATTCGCCGAACGCGTCCGCGAGGTTGCCCGTGCGCTCGCCCACGGCTGCCATCTTGCGTAGCAGCAAGGGGAATTCTTTTGCATCGGCAAGGCTTTCCGCAAGTGCCTTGCCGGCGAGAATCCGCGAGTGCGCGGCGGTGATTCGCTTTGCCATGCGCCTGTTGCCTACAAGCCCGGCTGCCGCTTCGAGAGCATCGAGCAGCGTAACGCCGCTTGCAAGCATCATCTGCATGGAACGCGCGAAAAGCGCGGCGGAGGAAAGACGCAGGATATTGCCCGTAACTGGGATTTTCAAGAGCAGCACGTCCTCCGCTTCGCGTCCGGCGGCAAAACGCCCTGCGCAGATCCATGCCGCGAGAGCCGCCGCGCAAGCGATCCCCACTGCCGCGCCGTTCGCCCGCAACCAGTCGGAGACATCGAGCAGCGTCTGCGTCATGGCGGGCAGCTGCGCACCACCGGTCACAAGGAATTCGGAGATTTTAGGTATGACGGACACCACGAGAAACGCGGCCACGCCAAGTGCCATGCACACGGCAAGGAGCGGATACGCAAGCGCGTTTGCTACTTTCAGGCGCAGTTCCCTGCGTGCGGACAACTGGTCTGCGGCGCGGTGCAACGCGGCATCGAGTTCGCCAGCCTCTTCGCCAACCGCCGTGAGGCACAGCGTAAGATTGTCGAATCCGCCGCCGGAGTCCTTCAGAGCATCGCGGAAACGCCCGCCCTCCAAAACCGCATCGCGCACGCGATCCCATACCTGCTTTGCACGGCGCGAGGCGTTCTCCTGCAAGGTTTCGAGCGCAAGCACTAGCCCCACGCCACTTTTGAGGAGGCTTGCTATCTGCCGCAGCCCCGTCTCCTGCTCCAGAGAAGATATTTTGGCGAACCATCTGCGCGTGGAAGTTTTTACTTCTTTCACTTCCACGGGCAAGAGACCTTCCGCACGCAGAGCCTCGCGCAATGCGGCCTCGCTCTGCGCCTGCCGCGTGAAACGCCGTTTGCCGCCGTCCCGCGCCGCCGCCGTTATGCGAAAACGTTTCAATCGACGATTCCTTCCGCCACGATGCCCTCGCTGCGTTTCGCGGCGAGATCGTCCGCAAGCGAACGGAAACCGTGCGTTTTGGCCATGCGCAGCAATTCGCCGTGCGATGCGTCGCGCGCAATCGCCGCCGCTTCCTCCTCGCCGGGATGGAACAACTCGAACACGCCGATGCGGCCGCCGCCGGAGCCGCCGCGCTTTACAAGCCGCTGCGCCACGGAAAGTTTGAGCGTGGCCGCGATAAGATGCGCCTCGAGCCCCATGTCCCGCAAGCGCGTCACCGCGCCGATGGAGTCGTTGGCATGCAGAGTGGAAAGCACCAGATGCCCGGTCAAGGCGGCGCGCACTGCGATGTTCATGGATTGCGAATCGCGTATTTCGCCGATCATTATCACGTCGGGATCGTGCCGCAGCAGACTGCGCAACGCTTTGGCGAAATTCACTTTGTCCGCGCCATCCACCTCCGCCTGCGATATGCCGTCGATCTCATACTCCACGGGATCCTCCACAGTGAGGATGTTCAGATTCTTGCGCTCGAGCAGCAGACGTATAGCGGCGTAGAGAGTGGTGGTCTTGCCGCTGCCCGTAGGCCCCGTGAGCAAAACAAGCCCGTGAGGACGCATCAATACGCCGCAGAAGATTTTGTAGTCCGCCTCGCTCATGCCAAGCGCATCCAGCGTGAGACGCCCACCGCTCTTGTCCAAAAGCCGCAACGTGATGCGTTCGCCGTGGCGCACGGGCAGCGTGGCAATGCGCACATCGGTGGTCCTCCACGAAAACGCACCGTCCTGCGGCGCACGCCGCTCCGCAATGTCAAGCGAAGCCAACACCTTCAAACGCGAGACTATCGCTTGCGCATACTGCAACGGAATGCGGGCGATTTCCACAAGTTCGCCGTCGATGCGCAAACGCAGACGCAAAGAGTCCTGCTGCGGTTCGATATGGACGTCGCTCGCGTGGTGTGCCGTTGCATGCCGCAAGAGCCTTTCCACCAGCGCAGGCGCATCGTTCAATACCGACGGCGCAAGCGCGAACGCCGCCGCGCCACGCTCCGCATCATGATTGTAATCGCTTGCCATGTCTCTGCGATTCTATCACAACCCCGCTCCCCTTGCAAGCCTTTACTGCATTTTCGCGGATTTCGCTTGCACCGGCGGCGGAAATGTGATATTATAAAGGCGTTCTTTACCGCTTGTGCGATGCAATGTCGTCCAAGCATGGTTTCAACGCACGGGTGTGCGGATGGAACAGGTGAACGTGGTTCACATATTTGGCTTATTGGAAAACTGGAAATTTTCGAAACAAGGCGAAATGTGGGGACGCGTCAAGTGTATAGTGGCATAATGCCATTGTACCGTTGGCGCATTCTTGTTGTGTTTTGTTTCGGGCTTTCCAGTGCCTCCAATAGACACAATCGGGATGCGCCGTTTTCATCGGCGGCGCATCTCAACAAGGAGATGCGAAAATGAAGAAGATACTGATGGTTGCCGCATTGGCGGCAATGGGAGCGGGCGCGGCTCCGGTGGTGGAGATAACAAGCGTCCAGCAACAATATCCGTGGACGAATACCGTCGATATAACATATACCTCCACGGGTATCGAGTCGAACAACACGTATTACGTGGTGTTCAAAGTGCAGGATTCGGCTGGGAAAGAACTCGGCGTTATCACGAACGATCTCAAAATCTCGCAAGGGTCTACTTGGGTTGCGCAGTGGCAGCCGCCGTTCAATGTCCGCTACGAAAACTGCTCCATGACTCCATACGTGTATAAAGGAGGACAGGACGACTACATGATCGTCGATCTCGAAACGTGGCAGGTTTCGTTCGAGAGCATGTCCGTGCAGGAGGCATCCAACGCAAAATACAATACGAACGACTACAAGACGAAAAAACTCGTGTTGCGCAAAATCCCGAAAGGCACCTATTGGATCGGGGATAACGATTATTCGTACAATACCAGGCACAGCGTGAATGTTCCAAAGGATTATTTCATTGGCATCTTCTATTGCACACAATCGCAATATGCAAGGATAGTCGACGGCACCACGTCCAATACGTCCACCGTCGGCGCACACAATTCGTGGAACACCATACGCGGATCTTCCGGTTCCAGTGCCAGACCGTCGTCAGGCATATTCTCCATATTGAACGGCAAATGCAAGAATGCGCAAACAGGCGCAGTGCTTGTGGATTTGAACAAGACCGCCGTGAAAAACGATGCCACGATCGGCTTTGATCTGCCTACGCGTTCGATGTGGGAAATCGCCGCGCGTGCCGGTCTGGACACGAAATACATCAGCGGCAGTACCACCACCGGGCTCGACAAATACGGCGTGCAAAGCAGCGGCAGCGCAGTCGGCACGAAAGATCCGAATGCATGGGGCATTTACGATCCCGTATGGAACGATTTTGAGAAAACCCGCGACACCGCCAACTCCGCAGATCTCAAAACGCTTCAGCCCAATGCATTCACGCCGATCGACACAGGCACCGCAGCCAACTTCTGGATGGTCGGCGGCTGGAGTAGCGCAGAACTTGCGTTTGCACAGGGGCATGGCGATGTTAAAAGCGGCGGTTGGAGCAACAATTCATTCCGCATCGCATTCATCCCGGAGTGAACTGCAAACTTCAAACTGCACACTGCAAA
>JAFVCR010000120.1 GCA_017479035.1 Kiritimatiellia bacterium
ATCTCGCAAGATCTTCTCAAGACCAATCCCGGTGCAGTCTGCTTCTACGACCTGCGCTCCTCCAAGGTTGCCAAGGAAACCATCGAAGCGGCCGGCGGCAAACCCATGATGTCCCGCGTGGGACACTCCTTCATCAAGGAACAGATGCGCCAGAACGATGCGATCTTTGCAGGCGAGCTCTCCGGCCACTACTACTTCAAGGCCAACTTCACCGCCGAATCGTCTTCAATGGCTACATACGCACTTGCAAATATCGTATCCGCAGCGGGCAAGCCGCTCTCGGAACTCGTAGCACCTCTGCGCAAGTATGCCCAGTCCGGCGAAATAAATTCCAAGGTTGCCGATGCGGCGGCGGTGCTCGCAAAGATAAAAACTCTCTTCCCCGACTTCTTTGAACTCGACGGCGTAAGCGTCGATCGCTGGGATTCCGAGGGTTGGTGGTTCAACGTGCGCATGTCCAACACCGAACCTCTCGTGCGCCTCAACCTCGAGGGTAAAACCCCGGAAATCATGGCCGCCAAACGAGACGAAATGCTCGCGCTCATCCGCGCTTGAGCATCGCATCCCTGCACCTAAAAAAGCGGAAACGCGGGACTCTCCCGCGTTTCTACTTTTTCACTTCATGAACGGAACCTAGTTGTTCACACTTATCCCAGATTTTCATTTGAGCCAATAAAATAAGGGGAAAATATATTCCGAGAATAGAGAAAAAAGAGGGGAGACTTTTCTTGGTAGCAATGTCACCCCCACTGTGCACTGTGGGGACGCGGGCGTCTCGCCCGCGGAGGATTTGCAGTGTGCAGTTATGGATGCGGCGCGACAACTGCACACTGCAAACTACACACTGCAAACTATTTCGAGTAATCCAAAAATCCGGGACAAGGGTGAGTTGTTGCCGACCGTTGAAATCGTCATGAGTCTGTTCGCAACGCCGGCAGGTCTAATTCATCCTCATCCGGATTTTTTTCTAATAAAAATCTTAACAGCAAACGGATGTTTTGATATAATATCCGCATTCGGGAAACCATGTATTGCGATTGGGGATAGCGTCTCCGGCGGGCAAACCTGCTCGAGGATTCGCAAAGAATCGGGAGGGTAGGAGATGATGAAGATTGTTTTGGGAGACATCACAACGCTTGAGGTCGATGCAATAGTCAACGCTGCAAACCAAGTGATGCTGGGCGGCGGAGGCGTGGACGGGGCAATCCACCGTGCGGCGGGCAAGGAACTATTGGAGGCCTGCCTGAAAGTTCCGGAGGTGCGTCCGGGGGTGCGGTGTCCGACAGGCGAGGCGCGGATCACGCCGGGCTTCAACCTCCCGGCGAAATTCGTCATACACACGGTAGGCCCCGTCTATCGTGGCGGAGGGTGCAAAGAGCCGGAGAAACTGGCGGACTGCTACCGCAATTCTCTCGCTCTCGCAGCGGAAAATGGTTGCAAGTCCATCGCCTTCCCCTGCATCTCTACAGGCATCTACGGATACCCGGTTGGCGATGCGGCTAGAATCGCAGTCCGCGAAGCACGGGAATTTCTGAAGACGCATGGGGACATGGCGATAACATTCTGCTGCTTCTCGCAAGGCGATGCCGCAATCTACGAGGATCTCCTGAAAGGTTCCGCTCAATGATCCCTCTTGCAATATCCGCAACAGGCTTTGCCGCGCTACACATGGATTTGATATTCAAAAAGGATTGCAAATGACAAATCTGACGGAAAAGACGCTCGCAACGGAGCGCAAGTACACAGGCAAGATCATCAGCGTAGATCTTCTCGACATCGAATTGCCCGACGGCCGCAAGGCGAAGCGCGAAGTGGTACGCCACGGCAATGCGGTTGCGATCCTCGCACGCCGCCCCGACGGGAAATTCGTGTTTGTAAAGCAGTACCGCAAAGCGGCCGAGGAGGCACTCGTAGAAGTCATTGCGGGCGGCCTCGAACCCGGCGAAGACCCCATCGAAGGCGCAAAGCGCGAAACCGCCGAAGAAACGGGCTACGAGGTGACATCCATAACGTTCCTCACGACTGTCATCTGCACGCCCGGCTACTGCGAAGAGCGCATCCACATATACTTCGCGGAACTTTCCGATGCCGCCCACGCCCAAGACCAAGACCCGGACGAAAATGTGCATCCTATTCTTCTGTCCGAAGAAGAGGTCGAGGACGGAATCAGAAGCGGTGCCATTTTCGACTCGAAGACTCTCTCTGCCTGGCTCTGCTGGAAACTTGCGCGGTAGCAATAGCAGACGACTCGGGCGGGAAAACCAGATACGAGAAAGACGCATATCCCGGAAAATCCGGGATAAGGGTGCCGCCAAACGCAGTTGCATGCAATGAAGTTTTTTGCTATAATCTAACGCATGGATTTGACGTTAGACATTGCAACCAAACCTCTTTCCGGCACGCTTTCGCTTGCCGGGGACAAATCGCTCGCGCACCGCGCCGCGCTTTTCGCCGCGCTTGCCGAGGGAACATCCTCCGTTTCCAACTATCCCGACAGCGGCGTTACCCGCGCCATGCGCCGCGCCCTCGCCACGCTCGGCGTGCCATCCACCCTTGAAGACGGCATCCTCCGCATCGAAGGCCGCGGCTACAAGCCCTTCTCCCCTTCTGGAACCGCCGACTGCGGCAACTCCGGCACCACCATCCGCCTCCTCGCCGGCGCAATCGCCGGCACGCGCTCGAGCGCAATTCTCGACGGCAGCGCCGGCCTGCGCAAACGCCCTATGGACCGCATCGCCGAGCCCCTCGCACAAATGGGCGCCAAAGTCACCACCGCCGCCGGATGCGCACCGCTTGCCTTCGCGCCAGCGCAGACGCTCGCACCGCTTTCCTACGCACTGCCCGTAGCCTCCGCGCAAGTGAAAAGTTGCCTGATCCTTGCCGCGCTAGGCGCAAGCGGCATCTCGCACATCTCTGAACCCGGCCCCTCCCGCGACCACACAGAACTTATGCTGCGCTCGATGGGTGCGCACATCGTATCGCGCCGCCTAGAGGTGGAAGTCCATCCGCTTTCGCGCCCGCTTGCACCCCTTTCGGGGACGCTTCCGGGAGACATTTCAAGCGCGGCGTTTCTCTTCGCCGCCGCCGCAATCGTCCCCGGCAGTTGCGTAACGGTGGCCAACCTTGGCGTGAACCCCACCCGCACCGGCATTCTGGATGTCCTCTCCGCGATGGGCTGCACCGTGATCTGCGCCAACCGGCGCAAAGTCTTTGGCGAAGACGTGGCAGATGTCACCGTATCCTCCCCCGCCACGCTGCGCGCGGTGGAGATTTCCGGCGATCTCGTAGTGCGTTCGATAGACGAATTCCCCGCCATCGCCGCCGCCGCCGCATTCGCCACTGGCGTAACGACAGTGCGCGATGCCAAGGAACTGCGCTATAAAGAGTCCGACCGCATTTCCGCCATCTGCCGCAATCTCGCCGCGCTCGGCGCGGAAGTTGCGGAATTGGACGACGGCTTCACCATCGCCGGCCTTACCATCTCCGGCGGCACCGCCAAAGCCGGCGGCGACCACCGCCTGGCAATGTCTATGGCACTCACGGGGCTGCGCGTACACACTACAGTGCAGGATGCCGAAATCCTTGCCGAATCCTTCCCGGGGTTCGCGCAAACCATCGATTCCCTGCGCTGACATACTATTGCAGAATCCGCGCAAAAGCGTCCAGAAAATTTCAAGTTTTCTGTTAATCGTCAATTTGCGCCACAATCCGCGCCAAATTTGCAATTAGCAACGCCCCGCACTTCGGCGCAAGCATTTATACTTGCAAGAAAAGGCCAAATTTGCTATAATTTGCACTGTCCACACAAAAAGGAGACTTAAAATGGCAGGCAAACTCGAAGACCGCGTGAGAGAAATCATCGTCGATCAGCTCGGCGTAAACGCCGAACAGGTGACAACGGAGGCTTCCTTCATCGACGACCTCGGTGCTGATTCCCTCGACAGCGTTGAACTTATCATGGCGTTTGAAGAGGAATTCGGTGCAGCGATCCCCGAAGAAGATGCCGAAAAACTCACCACCGTCGGTAAAGTCATCGACTACCTCACGTCCAAGGGCTACGGGGACGATGCGGCTGTCAAGCAGTAAGCGGTTCGGTTTTTCACGTATCTGAATAAAGAAAAGCGGCTTTTGCCGCTTTTCTTTGTTTTTGCCGCCGCATTGAGCGGCAAAAACCGCCCGCTTGACGGCGCAGCGCGGGAGCACCGTCCCAGAAAGCCGCCCAGGGGGTCTCGAAAAGGAGAGAGGGAAGAGCTCGCATCGCGGGACTTCCCCCTCTCCTTTTTGAGACCCCGCTCTCTTGAACGAAAGACCCCCGTCTCCCTTTTCAGAGACAGTACTCCCGCGCTGCGGCATCAAGCGGGGCAAAACTGCGTATCAATGCGGCCAAACGCTGTCGATAGATTGTCGACAAGTTTCGGGACGGTTTTTCTTCTTTTCTGCAATAATAGAGGCACTTCAGCCGGCACGCAGGACTAGGAGGGTTATCTCCTGCGGATTGCATATGCGCATGGGGAAGCCCGCCCACTGGCCAGAGCCGGGGTGGACGAACAGCAGCACGCCGTGTTCGGCGTAGAAGCCGCGCACATGGCCTTCGTTGGCGTTGGCGATGATAGTTGCAAGCCCGGGCATCGCGCCGCCGTGCGTGTGGCCGGAAAGTTGCAACCGCACGCCTTCTCTGGCGTGTTTTGCAAGGCGCACGGGTCTGTGGGCGAGCAGGATTTTGAACGCATCGGCGGGGGCGGATGCAAAAGCAAGGCGCGCGTCCGGCCCGGAGAACGCTTCACCATAGGGATTGCGCATTGCCATGCCTTGCGGATCCATTATGCCGCCTATGGCGATATGTGCGTCGCCACGCTCGAGGATACGGTGGGAGTTCTCCAGCATGGCGATGCCGCACTTTGCGAAAACCTCGCGCCATACATCGTAGCCCACATAGAACTCGTGGTTGCCGGTGCATCCGAAAACGCCAAATTTGGCCTTCAATCCCGCAAGCGGAGCCACGTCCCCTTCGATCTCGTCTACGGGGGCATCGACTATATCGCCTGTTATCGCCACTACGTCGGCATCGAGGGAATTGACGATTTCCACGATTTTCTCCGTGCGGCGGCGCGGTGCGGCGGAGGATATGTGAAGGTCGGAAAGATGCACTATGCGCAAACCGTCGAACGCCGGCGGGAGCAAGGAGAGGGAAAGTTCGCGTTTTACCGTGCGCGGGATGCGCCATGCTTCGCCATGTCCGGATGCAGTGGCGGCCAACGCGCCGGCGGCGGCGATGGCGGCGGTGGCGCGTTCGCTCTTCAAATGGGGGCGCAGAATTTTCGCTAGCCGCTCCAGAGAGGCAAAGAGCATGGAAAATGCGGCCAGCAGCATTGCAAACGAATACGCGATGCTCCATATGCGCACCACCGCGCCCGGCAGCAGGGGCAGGAACGCACTGCCGCCAAAGGCGCGGAAAGCGGCGAATTTGGCGAAACACACGCCCAACGCCAGCCACACGGCAATGCGCAACGCACGGCTCTGCACCGCTTTTTTCACGAAAAACGGCCATGTCGCAAGCCATGCGAAAAACGGCAATGCGTAAAATATAAGCCACAAAAACATGCCTTGATTATACACCATAGCCACGGCGGATGCAATGATTTTATGCGCAAAATAGTTTGCAGTGTGCAGTTTGAAAATGCAATCAACGCAGAGGAGCAGAGATTCGAGAGAGTGTGTACTGTGGGGACGCGGGCATCTCGCCCGCGGAGGGTTTGCGGAGTGCAGTCATGGATGCGGCGCGACAACGGCAAACTGCACACTGCAAACTGCACACTGCAAACTATTTCGGGGGATCCAAAAATCCGGGATATGGGAGAATATAATTTTCCGCTTGCAAATGTGCGGATGTTTTGGTATAATATCGCTCGTTTTCACGCACTGCTCGGGTGGTGAAATTGGCAGACACGCATGCTTGAGGTGCATGTGGAGAGATCCTTGCGGGTTCGAGTCCCGCCCCGAGCACCAA
>JAFVCR010000121.1 GCA_017479035.1 Kiritimatiellia bacterium
ATCCGACCTGCGCCCTTGACGGCGCTCCATGCTGGAACGTCCCGTCCGCCTCATCCAAAAATCCGGGATAAGCGGGAACCCGATTTTTTGAATTTTACACTTGAAATCGCCGCCGGAAAATGGTATACTACGCCCGTTTTCGTGTTGCGCCCGTAGCTCAACTGGATAGAGTATCAGACTACGAATCTGAGGGTTGCAGGTCCGACTCCTGCCGGGCGCGCCAATCGGGAACCGCTTGCCTTCCCCCGGAAGGGTGCAGTAGCGGGGTGGAGTAGTTGGTAGCTCATCAGGCTCATAACCTGAAGGTCGTTGGTTCGAGTCCATCCCCCGCTACCATTTTTTTTGTCTCGTGCAAATGCTCTCAGATGTAAAATGCGCGGTTGGGGAGGCGGGGTTTGGCTTCCGGCGGGGGGAGCGCTTCAGCGGGGTAGCCCAATGCGAGGTGGCCCACGCCTTCCCATTCGCCTTCAAGGCCTAGCCGTGCAAGGAGTTTTGCGCCGAAGGGTGTTTCCATCTCCTGTTTGGCGCGGTGGATCCAGCATGTGCCGAGGCCGAGTTCATGGGCTTTGAGCATCATGTTGCCGAGGGCGAGGGAGCCGTCGTACGCGGCGGTGGCGTTGCGGGTGGAGGCTATCACCATGAGATACACCGGCGCATTGAAAAGCGGATCGGGGCCGTGGCCTTTTTCGTAGTCCTTGCCCATGATCTTTGCGTTGAGCGCGCTGATTTCCTCCCGCCATGAGGGGTTGGTCACGGCGATTATCGCAGGGCTTTGCAGGCCTCTGCCGCTAGCGGCCCACAAGCCGGCTTCGATGATGGCATCAACCATCTCGCGCGGCGGCGTTTCGGGTTTGAATTTCCTGCAGCTTCTGCGGGATTTGATGATTTCGTCAAGCGTCATGGTGTTACTCCGCTCGTGGATGGAAACGTTTGTGCGCTTCGGCAAAGCGCGATGTGTCGATATGGGTGTAGATTTGAGTGGTGGCCACGGATGCGTGGCCGAGCATCTCCTGTATGGCGCGTATGTCCGCGCCATGCTGTAGCAGATGGCTGGCAAAGGAATGGCGCAAAACGTGCGGCGAGATGGTCGCAGGGTCTAGACCGGCTGCGATGGCGCGTTTGCGCAGCATGGCGGCAATGCCCTCGCGGGTGAATCTGCCGCCGTTGCGCGTGAGGAAAAGGTGCCTTTCCGCAGCGTTGCCCTTGGCGAATACGTCGCGGGCGCAATGGATGTAGCGTATCAGCGCCTGTGCCGCTTTCGAGCCGATGGGCACGACGCGCTCTTTGGAACCTTTGCCGAAGCAGCGCAAGAGTTCAGCATCGGCGGAAAAACCGTCCAGCGAAAGGTCGCACAACTCGCTCACACGCAAGCCGCAGGCGTAGAAAAGTTCGAGGATGGCGCGGTCGCGCAAATCGCGCGGAGTGGTGCCGGAGACGGATTCCACAAGCCGCGCCACGGCATCTTCGCCAAGCGTGCGCGGCAGTGGTTGGGAGCGTTTGGGAGTGTCGAACAAGGCGGAGGGATTTTCTTTGGCGTAGCCGCGCGCGGCCGCGAATTTGAGGAATCCGCGCACCGCAGCCCACGCACGGGCGCGGCTTGAGGAGGCTTTGTAGTGATGCTGCAAATCGGCGAGGTAATCCGCCAGATCCTTGCGCGAAATTGCATCGCAGGACGACACTTTGCGCTTGGCGAGGAAATCCGCAAAACGGCGCACGTCGCGCGAATACGCCTCAAGCGTATTGGGGCTCATGCCGCGTTCCAACGCCACGAACCCTTCGAAGGCCGCTTGCGCCGCCTTTAGCGCGGATTCATTTCCCGATGCTTGCGGGCGTGACGCCATTTGCCGCGAACCCCTTTTCCGCTATGGCAAATTCGAGATTCTTCTCCGCCACGAGCATGGAATCGTATACGAGTGCCACTTCGCGCCGTTCCAGGTCGAAGCGTATCGTATCCTTGCGCACGCCGCTGTAATATGCAAGTGCTTTTGCGATGGTGTTGGTGGCGGCGGCATCCATCTGCGGCACGGATATGGTGAAACTGCGCTCGTCCACGCGTCTGCATCCGCATGCGACGAGTGAGGCAAACACACAGCAAAAGAAGATTCTGAACATGGCCGTCACAGCAATTCGTTTACTTTTTTCATCACCTCGAAGGCATCGCCCACGTATACAACGTCGGCCTTGCCCTGTGCCCAGCCGCAGTTTGCGTCCAGATTCACGGCGCGGCGTTCGCCCACGAAACGCCACCCCACTACGTGAGGTTCTTCGCCGTGGCAGCAGGTGGAAAGCCCCTTTGCGTGGCGCGGTGTGGAGCCAGTTTGGCCAACTTGGTTGACGTGGCTCATGAAGTCGAACTTCGCCGCCGCCTCGGGCATGTCCACAAGCGATTTGGAGGAACCCAGCGACGCACCGCTTTTTGCGAGGAAGCCTTTGATTGCAGCCGCTGCTTCGTCGAGATGCGTTGCGCCGTCGGCCTGTTTTTTGGTCCATCCGGCACCCGCCACGAAGAGCAGTTTGGCATCGGGCTTGATGGTGCTTTCACCGCCGGCTCCGGCGGCCACGATGCCTTCTTGCGCAGTGGCCGTGGGTGCGTCCGGCACGGGCACAGCCACTTCGCCAGCAGTTTCGAGCGCACCTGCGATTTCGCCTGTCAAAGCGGGGTCAGTAACCAGCACCCACGTCTTGGCAGTGCGCGTGAACGCGGCCAGTATGCGCTGGCGGTAGAACCATCTTTCCGCCACGATCTTGCCGCCGGAGGTTTTCACGGATGTGATGTTGGTGTCCACCTCGGCACCGGCGCGCAGAGCGGCTGCACCTATCGCGCGGCGCACTGCGCTCGTGCCGGGAACGATTATCGCATCGGCGTTTGCATTGGCGATGGCGGCTGCAAGCGCGGGTACGTCCTTTGCATATATGCCCGAAAGGTTGGCGGTGTTCAAAATCTTGATAGTCATTGCAAAGCCCTCACTGCTTGATCCATGCCACGATTTCTTTTGCGATTTCGTCCGCCGGCATATCCTTGACCACTTTCGTATCGCGTTTGGCGGACGGCACGGCGAGGCTTTCGTAGGCGATGGTGCCTAGACCCACATCCGCCGTTTGCGCCTTTGCAAGCGCGGGCATTAGCGTTCTCATGTTCTGCATGCCCACCATGGGATTGTTCGGCGGCTCCGGCAGCGAACCCGTGGCCCAGGCCACAGCGGCAGGTAGTGCGGTGCATTTGGACTTCAAATACTTGCCGCCCTCGACGCGCTCAAGCACCTCAAGCGCACCGTCGTCCGCAAGCGTCAACTCGTCCACCGCCATGAAAAGTTCGCCTATGCCCAATCCTTCCGCCACGAACTGCACCACAAGCCCCGCATCGCGGCTGGCGGATGCGCACCCGCCGAAAAGCAGCGTCGAGGCAAGATCGAGGTTTGGAATCGTCTTTATCGCCGCTGCAAGCGCGGCCGCAACGGATTTTGCATCGTTAAAGCCGCCCGCCGGCGCATTCACCGCCACAAGCTCGAACGGCGCCTTCTGCGCCACGTTCATCATCAACTGCTGGAGTTTCTGCTTGGGCCCAAGCGACACCAACACCACCCTCGTGCCCGGGCGTTTCTTGGCGATTGCGGCGGCCTCGTAGAGCGCGCACGCCGCCCACGGGTCCAGCACGCCCGGCAGCATCAATTCGTTTTTCAGCGCGGGCGCAGCATTCGTCCCCGCAGGTTCGAGCGTCTGCAACGGATCCGGCACCAGCGACGCGCACACTACGATCGTAAGGTTTTTCATATCTGTTTCGCTTTCTCCCAGAGTTTGTCCAGCGCGTAGTATTTGCGCGCTTCGGGCGAGAACACATGCACCACCGCGTCTACGAAATCGGCCACCATCCAGCCGCTGTCGGCCTCGCCGGACATGCGGAAAGCCTTTTCGCCCGCGCCGCGCATCGCATCCTCCGCAGCGGCCACGAGTGCCTTCAAATGCGGGGATGCCGCACCTGTTGCGAGCACGAAGAGATCCGCCAGGCCGGAAATCCCGCGCAGGTCGTATACTTTCACGTCCTCCGCGCCCTTGTCCGCCAGCGCCGTGCGCAGGAGATTTGCTTTTTCTTGGATAGTCATCGTGGCACCTTTCTACTTTCTCTTTTGCGCGGTGGCCGGCGTTTCTTTGATTTTGGCAACGAGTTCGGCGGTTTTTTCGGGATGGTCGCGCAGATACGCCACGGTCGAGAGCTGCCCTTGGCCGAGCTGCTCGGTGCCGTAACTTATCCAGCTGCCGCGTTTTTCCACCACGCCGCGCGCCAAAGCCGCCTCCAGCACGCTCGCCTCCCAGGATATGCCGCAGGTGTAGTAAATGTCGAACTCGGCTTCGGTGAACGGCGCGGCCACTTTGTTTTTCACCACTTTCACGCGGGTGCGGTTGCCCACCACGGAGCCGCCGGAGTCCTTTATCGCGCCGATTCTCTGCACCTGCAACCGGCACGAAGCGTAGAACTTCAACGCCTTGCCGCCGGGGGTCGTCTCCGGATTGCCAAACATCACGCCGATCTTGTCGCGCACCTGGTTGGTGAAGATGCAAAGCGTCTTGGTCTGCGCAATCACACCCGTCAATTTGCGCATGGCCTGGCTCATGAGGCGCGCCTGTAGGCCCATGTGGCTGTCGCCCATGTTGCCGTCGATCTCCGCCTGCGGGGTCAACGCTGCCACGGAATCCACCACTATCACATCAAGCGCGCCCGACTTCACCAGCTGCTCGCAGATCACAAGTGCTTCCTCCCCGCTGGACGGCTGCGCCACCAGTAGATCGTCGAGATTCACACCTATTTTCTTGGCGTAGTTGGGGTCTAGCGCGTGTTCCGCATCGATGAACGCCGCAATGCCGCCGTTCTTCTGCGCATTGGCCACCACGTGCAGCGCAAGAGTCGTCTTGCCGCTGGACTCCTGCCCGTACACCTCCACTATGCGCCCGCGCGGCAATCCGCCCACGCCAAGTGCCATGTCCAAACGGAAAGCCCCCGTGGAGATCACCGGGATGTCCGCATGCTCCTCCGTCCCTAAACGCATGATCGACTGCTCGCCGAACTCCTTGCGTATCTGCGCCAGGACGCTCTCCAGCACCGCATCGGCCCCTTTGGCCTGCTCCTTTTCTTTCTTTTCCGCCATCTTTTGCCAATCCTTGCTTTTGCACAATTATAGCAAATTTCTCCCCCTCCCGCAAGCAAGTTTAATCGCCCGCGCGAATTGCCCGCGCGCAAGCGCGAAACGAATTTGCCGCGCCAAATTCAAAAAATGCTTGCGTTGCGCAAAAAGTTTTGCTAAAATAGCAGTGAAATGAAATTGGTGCGCTTATGCTTTTCAACGTCTGCGGCCGCGCGATGGTTCATCCGCCGCCGCGCGCAAACAAGCACCGGCGCGCCGCACACCGCAGTTTTTACACGAAGGGAAACCTCGAAATGAAGAAGATGATGAGATTGATGGCGGCGGCATTCCTGCTCGCCGGGACGACTGTTGCGCCCGTCGCGGCGTTTGCGGCTGAAGATCTTGTGGCTAGCGACGGCACCGCCGTTTCGAGCGACACCAGCACCAACCAGTCCTCCGGCGGCGGCGGCTTCTGGCAGGTCGTCTTCGGTACGCCCGGCAATCGCGACTACTTCGGCATGTTCCTCTGGTTCATGCTCTTTGGCGACGGCGCGGCGGCAATCTACTTCATCGTGGACTGCAAAGTCATCACTTCCGAAAAGAAACTCATCCCCGCCACGCTCGTCCAGAGCGTCCAGGCCGCAATGGCCGAAGGCGACATCATGAAAGCCCTCGAAGCCTGCGAAAAGGAACCCAGCCCCATGGCGCGCGTCCTTGCAAGTGCCTTCCAGCATGTGGAAGAAGGCTTTGACGTAATCCAACAGGCCGTGGATGCCGCAGCCGACCTCGAAACCGAACGCCTCATGCAGCGTTTGACGTGGATCTCCGTGTGTTCCAACCTCGCACCGTCGCTTGGTCTGCTCGGTACGGTGGAAGGCATGATCCTGTGCTTTGCAACACTCGCTTCCGGCACGCCCGACATTGGCGCACTCGCCGGCAACATCTCCCAGGCTCTGTATACAACCGCAGGCGGCCTTGTGGTGTCCATCCCCGCATTGACCTTCTTCTACGCGCTGCGCAAAAACGCCACGCGTCTCATCCTGCGCATGAGCGCGCTTACGATGGAACTCATCAAGGACCTCCGCAACGTCGAGGTCGATGCCGAAGCCGAGGGCTGATTGGCTGCGGCAGCACAAGGAGCATAGCCAATGGCCAAGAAACCACAGATGGAAAATGCCGAACTGGACATGACGCCGATGATCGACGTCGTGTTCCAGTTGATCATCTTCTTCGTGGTGACGCTGAAAATGTCTTCCGAACAGGATGAAACCATCGTCCTCGAAGACGGCAAACACGGCGAGACTATCACCAGCGAAGAACTCCCCCCCAGCCACTTGATGATCGACGTCAACCGCAAAGGGCGCATCTCGATAAACAACTTCGAGTACACCACCGCCATGCTGCAGCAAAAGGTCAAAGACCGCGTAAGCCGCTATGGTAGCGAGTTCCCCATCCTTATAAGAGGCGACGTGGAAACCCCACACAAATATATCGCCAACGCAATGAACGCGTGCACAGCCGCCGGCGTGTGGAAGCTCTCCTTCGTGGCGGTCCAGGAACCCAAAGGCCCCAACTGGCCCAAGTTCCACGACCAGCTCACCAAGCCCGCCTCCAAGGCAGACCCCAAAGTCGGCACGCGGCCGCGCACGACCTGGGCCGTCCAGAAAGACCGCCAGATGCAGCGCGTTATCCAAAAACCTAACAAATAGAAAAGAGGCGCATCATGGCATCCAAACGCAAAACGATGGACAACCCCAAGGCCGAGATGACGCCCATGATCGACGTCGTCTTCCAGTTGATGATCTTCTTCGTTATCACCATCAAGCAAGACGACATCTTCGCGCGCCTCAACGCCAACCGCCCCGCCCCCGGCTCGGGCGCTGCAAGCGACGCCAAAGAGGACTCGCAGATCAAAATCGACATCGGCCCCGGCGGGCTGCTCCTCAACCAGCGCGGCATGAACTCCAAGCAGTTCGATGAAGGCATCGCGAAACTCGCCAAGACCTCCAAGGACGCTACGGTGCTCGTGCGCTGCACTCTCGACAGCCCCCACCACTTCCTCGTGGAGGCGCTCGACGTGTGCAATAAATACGGAATGTACAACCTGTCCATCTTCTCCATGTAAGATAAGGCGGGCAAGGAGGTTTTATGGCAGAGGCAATCGACGAAGAGGCGATGAACGCCAAACTCAAAGAGGAGATGAAAAAGTACGACAGCGTCTCCTTCTTCCAGCGGCTTGGCAAGATGTTCAGCGGCCTCTCCAAGCGGCACGACACGCTCGAATACAAAGAAGCTCTCATCGAAGTGCAGCGCCTTTCCGCGCCGCTTCTGGCAATTCTCATCCCCGTGGTGGGCCTCACGTTCCTCTTCGTGATCACCGCTATGGGCGGCGGTAAAAAGGAAGTAATCAAGGTCGACGTCCAACAGGCCGAAGAAGAGGCCGAGGTCGAGGCCGAAGAACCACCTCCCCCAGAAGACATTGAACCCCCGCCGGATACCGACGTGGAAATCGATGTGGATACGCCCGCGATGAACAACGTGGCCGTGGATGTCTCTACTCCCGTTTCCGCGCCGTCGTCCGAGCCGCAAAGCCCCAAACCCGCCGAAATGGATGCAATGCTCAACGTCAAGAGCCCCGTCATGCTGAACTCCGTGGCCGGCACCGACCGCTCCGCTGGCGTGCGCGGCAAATACACCAACGGCGGTGCCGGCTATGGCGATGCTCGCACCGAGGCCGCCGTGCAAAAAGCCCTCTGGTGGCTCGCCTCCAAACAAAATGACGACGGCTCCTGGAAAGGCTGGGCCGCAGGTTCGCCCCACTCCAAAGCCGCCTCCACCGGCCTTGCCATCCTCACATTCCTAGCACACGGCGAAACCCCCGGCTCAAAGGACTTCGGCCCCACCGTGGAAAAAGGCATAGAGTGGCTCATCTCCAACATGAAACAGCGTAGCGACGGCTACTGGACCATCAACGATGCCGGCAACGAAGAATACGGCTTCCTCATCGCCGTATACGCGCTTTCCGAAGCGTTCGCCATGACCAAAAACCCCAACGCCAAAACCGCCGCCGCCAACGGTCTGCGCCGCATGATCGACAACCAATCCCCCACCGGCGGCTGGAACTACCGCCTCGCTATAATCTCCCCCTCCCCCGACGACATCTCCTACGGCGGTTGGTGCATGCAGGCCATCAAGGCCGGCAAACTCGCCGGCATCCATCTCGACGGCATGGAGGAATGCATCAAGAAAGCCATCAAGTGCTTGAAGGAACGCAACTACAACAAGGATCACGGTTTCTCGTACCGTCCCATGAATCGCGGCTATGCGGGCCTCGGCGGCGTGGGTTGCCTTGCAATGCAGCTCTTGGGCTACGGCAACGAACCCGCCGTGCGCAACGCGCTCGACGTGATGAAACCTTGGATCCCGTGTTTCGATCGCGGCAGCGCATGCCCGCACGAGAAACCCAAAGGTTCGTGGGAATCGCCGCAATATACCTATTACTATGCCACGCAGTGCAAGTATCAGGCCGGTATGAAAAAAGGCGCTAGCAAGGCCGACGAAGCCGTCTGGCAAAAGTGGAACGCCGAAATGAAAAAGTTTTACCCCTCCCAGCAAAAGGACGCGCCCGACGTAAAAGGCCCCGATGGCAAAATGCACAAAGCCGGCTACTGGGAAAATGGCGATGCTCCCGGCCATACCGACCGCCCGATCATGGATACCTGCCTCTGCGCGCTCCAGCTCATGGTCTATTACCGCTACCTCCCCACTTCCCAAACCAAAGCCGCAGAAGTCGAGCTCGACGTGGAATCCCTCGCCAAAGACAAAACCGACGAAATCGGCGTGGACGACCTCGGCATTTGAGGTCTTGCGTCGAATAGACTCAATCGGATAAAACCGAAGTCAAATTTCGGAATCACCACCCTC
>JAFVCR010000122.1 GCA_017479035.1 Kiritimatiellia bacterium
CCGAAAAGATGTTCTTCTGGGTGTTGTGCGGCCTTGCGGGATTCAATTGCAATTCGCATTGGTTCGTGCCGTTCTATGCCGCCGGAGGCGACAATTTCTACTCCCTGCCCTACTCGCGCTACAAGAAGAAAGACGTATGGAATACGCGCCTTCTCGCAGGGCTTGCCGGGCGCAACTCCGATAAAGACGGCGACTGGCTCGCTTCGTGGGTCTTCCCATTGTTCTACCGCGATGCAAAATCCTTCATAACGCCGCTATTTGGCACGTCCGGCGATGCTCTCTGGATGTTTCCCGTATTCTACCGCGATGCCAAGACGTTCGTGACACCACTCTACGGCCGCTCCGGCGATGCGGACTGGATATTTCCTCTTTTCTACCGCGACGCCAATTCTTTCGTAACGCCGCTTTTCGGCAAATCCGGCGACAGGCACTGGTGTATTCCGTTTTACGACTATAAGGAGAACGACTACTTCGTCTCGATTCCCTACGGACGCGACCGCGACGGGATGTTTTTCCTCTGCGGCCTTGCAGGTTTGCACGAGGGCCGCTATACCGGCGCATGGCTGTACCCACTCTTCCACCGCCGCAGAGATGCCAATTTCGACGAAATCGCCGCACGATTCGACGACCCTGCCATCCCGGAAATCTCTGCCAAAAAATCCTTCCAGGCACGCGATACCCGCACATTCCTGTTGTTTGGAGTGGCCGACGATTTCGTGAACGCATTTCCCCGCTTCGGCGCGGACACCAACCGCTTCTGTACGTCACGCCTCCGCAAATTCGGCAACAAACTCGTCTTCCACCGCGAGTCCTACCGTTCCATCGACTTCGACACCGAAACGCGCGAGCGCACAACGGATTTCCAAATCGACGAGACGAACCTTCTCCTCTTTTTATATACCCACCGCCGCACGGCCAACATGCTCACATCCTCGCACACGTCGCGCCACCGCGTCCTGTGGAAACTCTGGGACTGGGAAGAAGAGGACGGAAAAGTGTCGCTCGACGTTTTCCCCGGTTTTACATACGATTCCCGTCCCGACGGCTACCGCAAGACCTCGTTCTTCTGGCGGCTCTTCCGCTACGAGAGAGCACCCGAAACCGGCACGGCGGTAGATCTCTTCTTCATCCCTGTATGGCGATAGCCCCGCTGCACAGATAAACCAACCACGAAATACACGAAATACGCGAGCCTTTTTCGCGTATTTCGTGTATTTCGTGGTTGTTTTATAATCTGTGGTTCCCATAAGCCTGCATGCCCGCTACTTGCGTTTTTGCCTAGGGTGTGGTATAATCCCGCCAAAAGGAATCGGGGACGAATATGAAAACACCGCTATTGGACAATCCGTTCATAAACCAGATAGTGCAGCTCGCGCTGCTGGAGGACACCTGCCCTGTGTTGCATACGTGCGACTGCGGGGAGGAGGATTGCGAAGACGAGAACCACGGCGTGCTGCGCGACGCAACGAGCGAGGCGTTGGTGCCGGAGGAGACGCTTGCGGAGGGGCAGATATTCTCGCGGGAGCCGTGCACGGTGGCGGGTGTGGATCTTGCAAAGGAAATACTCGGGCAACTGGCGTGCTTGAAGGTGAAGGTCCACAAAAAGGATGGAGCAAAGGTGCAGCCGGGGCAGGCGATATTGACGTTCAAGGGATCTGCGCGGGCGATATTGATGTTCGAGCGGACGGTGTTGAATTTCATGCAGCGTTTGACGGCTACGGCCACGCTGACGGCAAAGTTCACGGAAGCGGTGAAGCCATACGGCACGATGATACTCGACACGCGCAAGACCACGCCGGGGATGCGGCATCTGGACAAATACGCAGTGCGCTGCGGCGGAGGCACGAACCATCGCATGGGGTTGTACGACCGCATTTTGATGAAGGACAACCATCGCGCGCTGTGGAAAGGCGGGGACGGGAAGAAGCTCGACCAAGCGGTGCGGGCGGCGCGGAAGGCGTTTCCGGATCTGGCGGTGGAGGTGGAGGTGGAGAGCCTCGCAGAATGCAAGAGCGCATTGAAGGCAAAGCCGGAATGGATAATGCTGGACAATATGTCGTGCGAAGACATGGCGAAGTGCGTGAAGTTGTGCAAGGGGATTTCGCTTACGGAGGCATCGGGCGGGATAACGCTTGAGCGGGCGAAAGAGGTGGCGGCGACAGGGGTGGATGCAATATCGCTGGGATGCCTTACGCATTCGGCGGGGAGTGTGGATCTGACGCTGGAGTGGAAGGCGTTGTGAGAGTTCTTGCAGTAGACGTGGGCAATACTTCGGTGGCGCTGGGAGTGTGGGAGGATGGGGTGCTCTCGCGCGTGGCGCATATCGACGATGCGGCGGCGGCGGTTGAGGCGGCCGGGGAAATCTTGCGCGAGGAGGATGTGCGAAAAATTGCGTATCTTTCCGTAGTGGCGCGGGAGGATGCGCGATGGGAGGCGTTTGCAAAAGAGGCGGGGGTGGAACTGCACCGCATAACGCACCAGGATTTTGCGAAGACGGGGATAGTGCTTGACTATCCGGAGGTTGAAAGCATAGGCGCGGACAGGCTTGCGGATGCGGCGGCGGCGGCGGAGCGTTACGGAACGGGGCTTGTGGTGTGCGATTTCGGCACGGCGTTCACGGCGGCGGTGATAACAAAGGACGGGAGATGGACAGGGGGGGCGATCGCGCCGGGGTTCCCGTTGATGCGCGATTATCTTTTCGAGAGGTGCGCGGCGTTGCCGAAGATAGATATTGCAAGGATTGGGGAGTGCCCGGGGATTGGAAAGAGCACGGAAGAGGCAATGGTGTTCGGGCTGGTGGCGGGCTATCGCGGGATGGTGCGCGAGATTGTGGAGACGTTGCAGAAGAATTGCGGAGGGGGTTTGCGCATCGTGGCGACGGGAGGGTTTGCAAGGCGCGCGCTGGAGGGGGCGGGGATTGATTGCATTTTCGACGAAACGCTCACGCTGCATGGAGCGGGGCTGTTGGCAAGCGGGGAGGACAAATGAAGAAGTGGATTGTTTTGCCGGTTCTTTTGGCAATGGGGGGGTGCGGGCTTTTGTGGGACGATCCGTATGTGACGGTGACGGTGACGCCGCTGAACTGGCTGGAGATACATTACTACAACACCAATTACGAGCCGATACGCAGGACATCGGTGCATATAGACGGAGCGGGGAGGGTGACGGTGCGGACGGGGGCGTCGATGTTGATTTCCGACGATTTTGCGAAGGACAGCTCGCACGCCACATGGGGGGATATGCGCGAATACAATACGGTGGCGGATAAGGAGCACGTGCGCAATCTTTTCCAGACTCTGGTGAACTTGGGGTTGTTCGACCGCGAAAAGAATTTCCGCGCTACAGAAACGCCGCCGAAGGGTAAATTTGTGGCGGTGAGAGCCGCAATGGACAACAAAACCTTCTCGGAGCCTACGAATATCTACGAGACGGATCCGGATTTGGCGGAGGCGTTGCTGGCGGTGGTGGAGGAGTTCCGCGTGACGCGCCTGGGGGCAAAGACGATGTCGAAGCGCAAGTAGGAGGCCGATCCGAGGGAGGGGAGAGAGAAAAGAGAGAGAGCCAGGACGCGCGAAGGAGAGAGCGGGGTCTTGAAAGGGAGAGAGGGAAGTCTTTGAATGCGGAGACTTCCCTCTCTCGGTTTAGAGACGGGGCTCTCGAGCCCCGGGGACAAGGCGGAGGAATGCCGCCGAGTAGGGGGAGGGCGGCGAGAGATGGTAAAACTGCAAATTTTGCGCCGGAATCAGGCGATTTTGAGACCGACTATGCCCACGACTATCAACGAGGCGCAGGCGAGGCGCATTGCGGAGAGGGGTTCGCCGAAGAGGAAGGCTCCGGCGAGAACACCGCCAACCGCGCCGAAACCTGTCCAGACGGCATAAGCGGCACCGAGAGGGATTGTGCGCACGGCGATGGCGAGCATGCCAACACTTGCGGTGGATACGCCCAAGGCTATTATGGCGGGGAGGATTCTGGTGAAACCGCAGGAATACTTCAATGCCGCCGCCCAGACGACTTCCATAAAACCTGCCACGAGCAGTATAACCCAATTCATCGATGGTCTCCTTGTTATGGAGGCCATCCTCCTGCGGTCCTCCGTAGGCAACGTGCCGTGGCGGAGTGCGGGGCTGTCCCCGCGAAAACGGGGTACATTATATCATATTCACCGCGAAAATGCAAGCGTGGACGCGTGGACACGCTTGTCCCCGCAATAGTTAGCAGTTTGC
>JAFVCR010000123.1 GCA_017479035.1 Kiritimatiellia bacterium
CGGCCGGAGGCGACATCGGCAGACATGGCGCGGAAAAGAGCCGCGCATTCAAGGATGGTTTCCGAAAGAAAAATCCCTTGGCGGAACTTGCGCGTGCGTACGTCGGAAAGGAACATCAGCAGATTGGCAGGTGATGGTTTCACCATGCCGTCTGGCAATGCTTCTAGTTCGTCGCCATACCACACGATGGAGCGTATCGTTTCAAGTGGAGCGCCGGAGAAAGCGGCCTCGCCGGTTGCGGGGTCTATTGCAAGGTCGATGCAAATCATGGCCGCCTCGCCGCCAGTGCACGGCGGACATCCGGCACCGCCGCAAGGAGTGTTTGGGTGTATTCGGAGCGCGGGTGCGCAAAAACAGCATCGGCAGTGCCGCTATCCACGAAAAGACCGTTTTTCATTATGCAGACGCGCTCGCACACATTGCGCACCACGGCAAGGTCGTGAGCAATGAGTATCACCGCCAGGTCTAGTCTCGAGCGCAACTCGCGCAGAAGGTTTAAGATGCGCGCCTGCACGCTCACGTCAAGCGCGCTTACGGGTTCGTCCGCCACAAGAACCTTGGGAGACATTGCTAGCGCACGTGCAAAACTTGCCCGTTGGCATTGGCCGCCGCTCATTTCGCGAGGATATTGATCGAGGACGGTCTTTGGCAAACCCGTAAGATCGAGCAGTCGCTCGACTGATGCAACGCTTGCCGAATGCCGCAACGCCTCGGCCAGCATCTGGCGGATTGTCATGCGTGGATTGAGCGAACCGGTCGCGTCTTGGAAAACCATCTGGACTTCGTGGCGGTATGCGGCAGTTTCGCGTGCGCCGAACGCAGAGATGTCGCTACCGCGATAGAGAACCTTGCCGCCCGCGATTGGCTCCAGCAGCATCAACGCTTTTGCGATGGTTGATTTGCCGCTGCCCGATTCGCCAACGATTCCAAGCGTTTCGCCTTTGCCAAGCGCAAACGAAACGCCTTTCACCGCCTCGACGCTTTTCCCGCCGCTGCGATACACCATGCGCAAATCCCGCACATCAAACAGCAAATTCCCGTTTTCCACAATAGCGATTATACCACATTCACATATTCATTGCAATCTTGCAATGAATTGAAACTCATTTTGCTTTTTGCGGCGGGATGTGGTATAATGGACGCATGGTTACTGTGTTTGACGTGCGTGACGGACGCTTCAACGCTTGGGGCAAGGCTCCCGGCGACATCGCTCGCATTCTTGGCGAGCGCTTCGGGTGCAGGGTTGTGCAAGTGCCCAACCGTCTGCCGAGTTGCGGTGCATCGCTGTTCAGACGGATATGGACGCGCCTCGTGTGGGAAACGACCCGTCTGCGGTTTTTCCTGCGGCTGCCTAGGCGAGATTTCGTTGTGTTGCAAGGGCACTTTGTATTTTTCTACCGCTTCATGGGATATACCTTCCTCCGCAGGATTCTGCGATTGAAGAAATGCCGCTTCTGCATAGTAGTGCACGATCTGCCCGGCCATCTCACAGGCGACGACTTTAGCGAATACGCTTTGCCAAGCGGTTTTGTGGAATTGTCGGAACGCTCGGACGGTGTAATCGTGCACAATCCGTCCATGCTCGAGTGGTTTGCGCAGCGCGGCGTAGACAGGGAGAAACTCGTGCCGCTGGGGCTTTTCGACTATCTCTGCACGGCAAGGCGCGAGCCGGTTGCGTTTTCACGCGATGTTATCTATGCCGGGAACATTTCGCCCGACAAGTCCCCGTTTCTTTTGCAATTAGGCGAAATCTCTAGCGTGAGATGGCTGCTTTACGGCACCCCCTCACCCATGTATCCCGGTGCTCAATACATGGGTTCGTTCCCGCCCGACGAACTTCCAAGCCATTTGAAAGGCGGCTTCGGGCTTGTATGGGATGGAGATAGTGTAGACACATGTTCCGGCGGCACCGGCGAATATCTGCTCTACAACAATCCGCACAAGATGTCTTTGTATCTTGCATCAGATCTGCCTGTTATAACATGGCGCAAGGCGGCAACCGCGCCGTTCGTGGAAGCAAACGGCGTGGGGATACTGGTGGATTCGCTGCGCGAACTTCCGGGCGTTCTTGCGTCAATTGACGAGGCTCGCTATGCGGAACTTGCGGCAAACGCAGCAAAAATGGGCGCGAAACTCCGCTCTGGATTCCACACTCTCAAGGCAGTGGAGCATTGCCTTGCGGCACGAGCGTAAAGCACAATGCGGTTCTGCTGCAAATTTGTTGGCAAAACAAAGCGGGAAATGGTATAATACGCGCACGAATGAACATACTTGGAATTGAAACGAGTTGCGACGAAACGGCTGCAGCAGTGGTGCGCGATGGCACGGAGGTGCTTTCGTCCATAACATATTCGCAGATACCGCTGCATTTGCCGTACGGTGGCGTGGTGCCGGAGGTTGCGGGGCGCGCGCATGTGGCCAAGATAGGCACGGTGATCGCAGCCGCGATAGAGGGTATAGACCGTATAGATGCCGTGGCGGTAACATACGGGCCCGGGCTTGCCGGAGCGTTGCTGGTGGGGTTGAACGCCGCAAAGGGGTTCGCCGCCGCGCGTTCCCTCCCGCTAGTGTGCGTAAACCATATCGAAGCGCATTTGCATACTCCGTTTCTCGTAGATGCCGCAGCGATACGCGAATCTCACAATCTCGGGCTGGCGGAAGATACGGCGCAAGCGCCACGCAACCAAGGCATGCGCGATATTGAAACATGCATGCCAGCACTGGGGCTGGTGGTATCCGGAGGGCATTCGACATGGCTTGAAATGCCTCGTTGCGGCGAGTATCGTCTAATAGGACAGACTTTGGACGATGCCGCCGGCGAAGCATTCGACAAGGCCGCAAAACTTCTCGATCTCGGCTATCCCGGAGGCCCTAAAATAGACCGTATAGCAAAGGCGTTCTGGAATAGCGCGGATTTCTCCGCCTACTCCTCCGTGGACGAATTCATGGCAGATGCGGAGATTAAAAAACTCCAATACCCGCCATCAGTGCATTTGCCGGATCGCGCTCCGGTTTTCCCGAAAGGCAATCCGCGCGAGGGCACTGCCGCACTTGCCGGGCTGGACGCATCGCTTTGCGTGAGTTTCTCCGGCTTGAAGACGGCTCTTTTGCGCCATGTGCAGGCGCATCCGCCGCAGGATTTCGCCGAGAAGGCCATGCTTGTAGCCGCGTATCAAGAGGCGATAGTGGCATCCTTGGCGGATCGAACGGCAAACGCACTCAAGCGTGGCGGCTACCATTCGCTGATTGTAGGCGGCGGAGTGAGCCTCAACGCCCGCTTGCGAATGACTCTTGCACGCATTGCAGAACGCTTCGGCGTGGAGTTTCTGTCCGCAAAGCCAAAGTATTGCGGCGACAATGCCGCAATGATTGCGGGGCTGGCATATTTCCGCCGGTGCGTGGAAGGGGAGGCGGCTATGGCGCAAGACGCGCTCCCCAATCTACAGACCGGCGTGTGACGCTCAAACGGTCTTCATCTGCGGGAAAAGGATTACATCGCGGATGGAATCCGTGCCGGTAAGGAACATTACCAAACGATCTATCCCTATGCCAAGACCGCCGGTGGGAGGCATGCCACATTCAAGCGCGGATATGAAGTCCTCGTCGATCTTTTCGGTGTCTTCACCGGCCTGGTGTTCAAGCGCCTTGCGTTGCTCAAGGGGATTGTTCTGCTCGGTGTAGCCAGGGCATAGTTCCTTGCCGGCCACTACAAACTCGAACACGTCCACGAGCCTAGGGTCGTCCTCGCAAGCCTTTGCAAGCGGGACGAATTCATGAGGGATGCGCGTAACAAACGTTGGCTGGCGCAGCGTGCGTTCGATGAGTTTGTCGTAAATTTCGTGCGTGAGCATCAACTCGTCGTGGAGAGCGTCCAGTTCCAATTCCGCGTCCAGTTCTTTGGCTTTGGCTTTGGCGCGCTCGAGCTGCGCAGCGAAATCAATATCAAACCAATCCGCACCCATGAGGTCTTTGACGAGATCGTTGTATGCAACGCGGCGGTAGGGAGGAGTGAAGTCGATAACCTCCTTTGCCTCGCCGTACTCCACTTTGCGCGTGCCGATTACCGTATCGCAGAGGTGGGGAAGGAGGCCTTCGATGATGTTCTCCATCGAGCGGCGGTCTCCGTATGCTTCGTAAACTTCAAGAACGGTGAACTCCGGGTTGTGGCTACGGTCGATGCCTTCGTTGCGGAAATCCTTGCCGAGTTCAAACACTTTCTTGAAACCGCCCACGAGAAGCCTCTTCAAATAAAGTTCGGGAGCGATGCGCATCACGCAGTCTTTGTCGAGTGCGTTGTAGTGGCTGAAGAATGGTTTGGCGGCGGCACCGCCCGCCTGATCCTGCAAGATGGGAGTTTCGACTTCCATGAAGCCCTTGCTCCAGAGATACTTGCGAGTTTCGGCAAGGAGTGCGGAGCGGACGCGGAAGCGTTCGCGCACATCGTCGTTCGTCATCAGATCCACATAGCGGCGGCGGTAGCGTTCTTCCTGGTCGGTAAGGCCGTGGAACTTCTCCGGCGGCTGTTCCAAAGCCTTGGCGAGCATCTCCCACGTCTTTACAACTATCGATTTCTCGCCACGCTGCGTGGTGAAGAGGCTACCTTCCACGCCTATAATGTCGCCGAGATTTAACTGCTTGAAGCCAGCAAAAAGCGTTTCGGAAAGTTCATCCCGCTTGAATATCAATTGGAAACGATCCGTGCCGTCGTTCATCGTGGCAAAGTTCATCTTGCCCATGCGCCGTATCATGAGGAGCCTTCCTGCGGCGCGTGCCGTGGCACCTTCCGTGAAATCCTCGCGCAACGTCTTCAAATCCGTGTGATCGTATGCCCGTCCATACGGTTTGAATCCCAGTTTTTCCAGTTCGGACATTGCATTCAGACGATTCTGGCGATATTCATTTTCTTCAGGTGCGCTCATTTTTCCACTTCCGTTTTTTCGCCATTATATCAAAAATGCCGCGACATTGCAATCTCCGCATCTGCATTTGCCCGCATGTGCGGTGCGGCTTGCAACAAGTGCGGACGTGTGGTATAATGACGGCATGAAACCGAAAATCCTGTTTGCGTCCGCATGCGTTTGTGCAACGTTGTGCGCTGTAGCCGTGCCAATGCCTGGCGCAGCGCAACTGCACACGCTCGAGCAGGAGATTGTGGCGATAGTCCACTTCGGCTTGAATACGTTTACCGGCATGGAGTGGGGATACGGCAATACGCCGGCAGACGTATTCGCGCCCGCACGGCTTGATGCATCACAATGGGTGGCAGCCGCCAGGGACGCCGGTGTGAAGCGCATCATACTGGTATGTAAACATCATGACGGCTTCTGCCTGTGGCCGAGCCCGCTCAACACCGCATATTCCGTGGCGGCCACTTCATGGCGCGGCGGCAATGGCGACCTCGTGCGAGAAGTGGCGGATGTGGTTCGCGCGGCGGGATTGGAGTTCGGTGCATATCTTTCGCCGTGGGATCGCCACCATGCTGATTATGCACATCCCGCCTACACGGAATACTTCCATGCGCAATGGCGTGAGCTGATGGAACGCTACGGTCCGCTCTGCGAAATATGGGTAGATAGCGCCAACGGAGGCACTGGATGGTACGGCGGCGCGGATGAAAGGCGAAACATTGCGGACTATGATGCATATTACGATTATCCCGCGCTTGTCCGCGAGGTCGCCAGGCACAATCCGCTTGCGGTGTTTTTCGGTTTGACGCGCTACGGCAATGTTTCAATGCGTTGGCCAGGCAATGAAAGGGGAAGCGTCCCGGAGGATTTCAACCTTGCCGAAAGCGGTGTATTCCTACCGCCCGAGGCCGACGTGCCGCTGCGCGGCAAATGGTTCTGGCATCCGGACGATAGGCCTAAAAGCCTACATGAACTGGCGGATTGCTATCTAGCCAGCGTAGGTCGCAGCGGAATACTCAATCTAGGTCTCGCGCCGGACCGGGATGGATTGATTGACAAAAACGATGTTCGGACGCTTGCCGCATTCGGCGAGTGGGTGCGGGCTTTCAATGCGTTCGATGCTGCAGTGGAAGAAACAAAGGTTTTCGATTGCGTCGATCTGCGCGAGGATATTTCCAAAGGATTGCGCGTAAAAGCGTGGCGCGTGATGGCGGATGGGCGTGAAATTGCAAGCGGCGGGCAGATAGGCTTTCGCCGGATAGTCAAGACCGGGCGCATCGTGGCGCATAATGTGCAAGTGCTCTTTGAAGCGGAAGGCCGCACGACCGTGGTTCTGGCGTTGCGGCGTTTACCGGAAATTGTGGAGCCCGTGCAAACGATGGAGTAATCGAATAATCACGCGGAGGCCTTATTTGCCGCCGAGCGCACGGCGGACAATGGTTTCCACGTCGGCTGCGGAAGGATCCTCTTCCAGAACGCGCTGAATGTTTTTGCGGGCGATTTCGTCGCTGAAGCCGAGCGCGGAAAGGGCAAGCATTGCATCGCGTAGAACTTCCGCCTGTGCGGCGGAAGAGGATGTGCGGGCGTTGGCGAACGCTTCAACAGGATTTATTTTGTCCTTCAATTCCACCACAAGCCGTTCGGCGGTTTTTCTGCCCACGCCTTTGACGTTGGCGAGGCGTTTGGAGTCTCCCTGCGCTATTGCCAATTGGAGGTCTCCCGCGTTCATGCCACTCAAGAGCGCGAGAGCAAGTTTAGGCCCCACGCCGCTCACACCGAGAAGCATGGTGAACATGTCGCGCTCCGCCGGCGTGGCAAAACCGTAGAGGATTTGATCGTCCTCGCGCACGGCGTGATAGGTGAAAAGTTTGCAATGCTGCCCCGCACCGGGGAGACGATCGAAGGTCGAAAGAGGGATGAACGCCTCGTAGCCTACGCCGCACGCTTCAATAGTTACGCGCGAGGGAGATTTCTCCACCAGTTCGCCGTTCAAATGCACAATCATCTGGTACCTCCAAGCGATTCGCGCAGCCGGAACGCTTCTATGGCAGAGGCTCGGCGGGTTGCGGCATCGAATGTGACGATTGCGCCTTCAAGCGTTGCCGGACCTTCGTCCACATCGAAACGCGCCGGCACGCCGGTGATGAATTTCTGCAAGACGGGTTCAAACTTGCGGCCGATGGACGAGAACCAAGGGCCTGTCATGCCGAGATCCGTCTGGAAAGCCGTGCCTTGCGGCAGCACGAATGCATCGGATGTCTGCACATGCGTATGCGTGCCAACCACTGCCGTGACGCGCCCGTCGAGATATTTTGCCAGTGCGATTTTCTCGCTTGTGGCTTCAGCATGGAAATCCACGAACACGGGCAGATCTTTCGGTATCTCGGCAAGGATGCGGTCGGCAGCGAGGAACGGGCAGTCCGCAGGATTCATGAAAACGCGGCCAATAAGGTTCACCACCGCAAAACGGAAAAGCGGCGCGGTGACAATGCACCAGCCTTTGCCTGGTGCGGACGGCGGGAAATTAGCCGGGCGCACCACGTTCTGCAGCACGTTGCATGTGGAGACGTATTCTTTCTGCGACCATGTGTGATCGCCCAATGTTATCGCATCCGCACCGGCTGCGACAAGTTCGCGTGCGAGCGGCACTGTGATGCCGGCTCCGGCGGCGGCGTTTTCGCCATTCACCACAACTGCGGCCAACCCCATTCGTTCGCGCAGTTTGGCAAGATTCTCTTTTAGGATGCGCCGCCCTGGCGCACCTACTACATCGCCGACCATCAATATCTTCAAGTTCACAGCAAATGCCCCATCCTTTCGCGCTTGGTGGCGAGATATTTGGCATCGTGCTCGTTGGGCGGCACCACTATCGGAACGCGCTCGACTATTTCGATACCGTAGCCTTCGAGCGACTTTATCTTCATTGGATTGTTCGTCAAAAGCCGTATACGCGTGATGCCGAGATCCTCCAGTATCTGCGCACCCGCGCCGTAGTCGCGCAAATCCGGCGGAAAGCCCAAGCGCACGTTTGCCTCCACTGTATCGAGTCCGTTTTCCTGCAGATGGTAGGCGTGCAACTTGTTTTCAAGGCCTATCCCGCGGCCCTCTTGGCGCATGTAGAGTACGCATCCGCGCCCTTCGTCTGAAATCATGCGCATCGCACGGTGCAACTGGTGGCCGCAATCGCAGCGTTCGCTGCCGAGCACATCCCCCGTGAAACATTCGGAATGGACTCGCACGAGTACAGGCTCGCCGTTTCGCACATCTCCTTTTACAAGCGCAAGATGCTCAAGCCCGTCAGGTTCGCTGCGGTACATTTTCAAGCGGAAGTGGCCGTAATCGGTGGGGAGGTTCACATCCTCCACGAGTGTGACGAGTTTCTCTCCGCGCCGCCGCCACGCGATTATGTCGGCAATGGTGCAGTAAGGGAGGTGATGTTTTTCAACGAATGCAAGGATGTCGTCCAAGCGCGCCATCGTGCCGTCATCCTTCATTATTTCGCAGCACAAACCTATGCCAGAAAGCCCCGCCATGCGGCAAAGATCCACAGTAGCCTCCGTATGACCGGCGCGTTTGAGGACGCCGCCTGCGCGAGCCTCGAGCGGGAACATGTGCCCTGGCCTCCTGAAATCAGCTGGGGTCGATGCTGCATCCGCCGCGAGGCGCGCCGTTGCGCCGCGTTCCTCTGCGGAGATGCCTGTAGTGGTAGTAGTAGCATCTATGGAAACAGTGAATGCCGTGGAGTGGTTGTCCGTATTCTCCGCCACCATCTGCGCAAGTCCTAGCCGTTCCGTATTCGCCTTTGGCATTGGCATGCAGATAAGCCCGCGTGCGAATGTGGCCATGAAATTGACGGTTGCGGTGGTGGCGTGTTCTGCCGCGCAGATCACATCGCCTTCGTTCTCGCGTTGCTCGTCATCCGTAACGACAATCATGCCGCCATTGCGCAACGCTTCTAGGCACTGCTCCACGCGTTTGTATGATGTAGTGTTCATTTTATTTTCTTGAGTTCGTCGAACATTATCTTGGCTTTTTTTCTTGCTGCGGGATCGGCGGCAAACGTTTTCATCGCCGCGCCCCATTTTTCGTCCGCTTTGGCCTTTGCCGTGGGCCATGTGGATGTGAGAATCATGTAATCGCGCAATGCGGAGACACTATCTTCGTCCTCTACTTCGAGTGCGATGTCCTCCACAAGCCGCTCGTATGTTTTCTTGATGGAAGAAAGTATCGCCGTGGCCTCGGCGGCTTTTTCTTGGGCGACTTTGTTGCCGGGCTGCTTTTTGGCGGCGGCAACGTCCGCCTTGAGTTTTTTCATGGCACCTTCAACGTTCTTGCCGATGGAGAGCTGCGATTTCAACGATTTGTATTTGTCGAGGCGGGCATCGGAGAGGAGATCCACAAACCCGTTGGAGTCCGTAATAGCTGTCACAACCGCTTCGATGGCCTCTGGCACGCCGTGGCCGGAATACGCCAAGCGGCCGTGTGCGTCAAACACGCAAATGAACGGCAGCGCGTTGAAATCCGGAGTGCCTTCCGCACGCAAATCCTGATAGACAGGATAGGTTACGCCGGCTTCCTTCAATACGCTTTTTACACGCGCGTCGTCTGGATTTTGCACATGCGAGCCTATCATTGCAAATGGCTTGTGGTTGAAACTTTCCCACGTCTGCTGCAAGCGCGGCAGAGCGGCTTTGCACGGACCGCAATTTACACCCCAGTAATCCACCAGCACGACTTTTCCCTTCAAATCCGCACTTTTCACCGCTTTGCCGTGCAGTAATGCGGCGGTATCGAGATTGCCGAACTTCACCGCTGCCATGCCGGAGACCACGACAGCGCATACATACAAAAACGCAAATCTTTTCATCGATGCCAATAATACCATAAACCCCATCCGATTGCAACAGATTAGTATCTGCCATCCGCGTATCGCTTCTATCGTACCCTGCGGCAAATGCAGTGCCGGCGGCATCCAGAGGAGATTTTGCTTGCAAAGGGGGAGGGATTGTGATAGTTTGGCGGCACAGTCGGGGCAAGTATCACATAGGCTGGCGCGCCGACGGCGGCAGCCGCGCCTCCGCAGGGAGTATCTGCGAGAGGCAGTGCGCAGTTTGCACACGGGCTTTTTTGCAGAAATCGCCAAAATTCTAAAAATCGAAGCCTTGATGCAGACGCGCCGTGCGTAATGTATGGCGTGCTGTATTGTGTTTCGATTCGGGCGTTTGGCGATGCCCTGCAAAAAGACAGGATACGGTCGCCATTCTCTTTTGCCGTTGGGAGTGGAGATTTCATGTGATTGGACGGCAGAAGGGGATAGAAACGATGCATACGTATATTATCGCGTTGGCAGCAGTGATGGCAGCAACGGGGATTTTTGCGCAATCGGCAAGCGACACGGACTACACCACATACCAGGAGGCCGTAATCCACATCGCCCCGCCGTATCAAGCGAATGCGAAGACTCATTGGCTGAACTACTCCAAGGGACGCGGCGGCAGGATGATGGCGCGCAGCGAGACGATTGCGATATACAACGACGGCTCGTGGGAGGTCATAGATTCCACAACATACTCGCGCAACTATGTCGGGACGATTTTCGCGCTGCCTTGCGGGGAGGAGTGGAATGTGGTAAACACGTTCACCTACAAGGACACGGGCAAAGTCACGCGCACGGGCATGGAGATAGAGGTGCCTATAATGATTTCGTACCCGAACGTGACTAAGCCGCCGCAGGAGCATGTATGCCAGCAGACCGTGAAGAACCTGTGCGAGAGCGGGATGCAGATACCGCAGTCGGACGGCACGCCTTGCCGCATAATGCCAGTGAAGGAGGCCGCCAGGAAACGCTTCGGGGCAATCGCCGCAAGAGCCTTCTACGACAAGAGCAGTGACGGCATCGTGAGAATCCTGTTGCAGGATTGCCGCAAGGAACGCGAGAACGAGAACATGTATCCGGCCACTTCCGTTGCGAGTGCGCAGTCCACACGCAAGAATGCCACGACAACCGTCCACGAGCGGAACAAGGGCTACGACATCAAGGCAACGAGCAGAACCACAACCATACGGCGTTGACGCGGTGGAGAGCAGTGAAGAAGATTGCAGCGATAGCAATGTCCATGATGTTCGCGGCGGCGGCGCTGGCAGCGAGCATGGTCGAGGTCGTGGATGAGATGAAGTCCGCCCGCAGGGAGTTTGTGGCGTTCGGCGAGAGCATGACGATTGCCAAACTCTGCGACTACTGCCAGGATTGGGCAAGGGAATGCGGGTTCGACTTCAAGATTGTCCTCACGAGCGTGAAAGATGAGCGGGGCAATCCCTATCCGTTCCTCACCGGCGCGTTTTCGCCGGGAGAAACGACCATGTTCGACCTCCTCAAAGAAGGCTGCAAGAGATCGATGCATTTCTTTTGGGTGGAAAAGGACATCGTGAAGGTGGCACCCAACCTACCGGAATTCATCGGAGAGCGCATCTGGACGGACGTGAAAGGCAAGAAAATCCGCGCAAAATGGGTCGGCATGACAAAAGACGGCAATCCCGTATTCCAAATGGCATCCGGCAAGAATATCAAAATCGATCCCGTGAAGCTGTGTACGAAAGACAGGCGTTACATCGCCTCTTCGCGCGGACGCGACATGAAAATCCCATACGTTCGACATGGCGGCACATGGAAGAGCGAAATCGATCTCATGATCGAGCGGTGGAACGTACGGGAGCGCGAGTACAAGAAGCGGGCAAAGGATATGATAACAAAGAAGTCATACCCAAAAGGAACTTGCTACAAGGTCTTCCAGGCCATCAAGGGAAGCGTCCTGTGCATCATAGGCAGGACTATCAATGGCGTATTAGACTACGACGGCGAGTTGTTCCTGCACATGGGGCTTAACCATACGTCGGTCGCGGATGGCGAGAAATATATTTCCAGCCTCCCCCTCCTGTGGCTCGGCACCTACACCTACACGACCATCGAAAATACTTCAAAGACTGTCAACGTATACGCCGCCTGCACAATGGACGAGGCCATATATATCGTCCGCAAGCACCAGCACCTGTACGACGATGGTGACAAGGCGTTCGAGGATGATCCAAACGAAGAACGCCAGCGTCCAAAAAGCGATGGCATAGAACTTGCAGGCTACGGCTCGGGGTTTTTCATCACGCGGGACGGATATTTCGTCACCAACCATCACGTCGTGAAGGAGGCTCTGAAGATACGGATCAAGTGCGTTGAGCGGTATTTCGATGCAAAGGTAGTCAAGGTCGATGAGCGAGCCGACCTTGCGCTCCTCAAGGCGGATGGGGCATTCGAGTTCGCAGAACTCTCCCCCAACCGCACCGAACGGCCCGGAACGGACATATTTACAGTAGGCTATCCACAACCAGATTTGCAGGGTCAGCTTGCAAAGATAACGAAGGGCATCATCAGTAGCGTCGAGGGTTTTCAGGGCAGCAGGGATGAATACCAGATCGATGCAGCTATCCAGCCAGGCAACTCCGGCGGCCCCGTGGCGGACGAAAACGGCTACGTAGTGGGTGTTGCCGTGGCATCTCTGCGCAACTCGTCGAACGTGAACTATGCAATAAAGAAAACCGTCCTGCAAGCGTTCCTGGGCACAATAGCCTATACCCAGCCGCTAGAGAAAATACCTCGACCATTTGCGGATGCGGTGGAGTATCTTAAAGGCGCATGCGGGCTCGTCCTCATCTACCGCTAGGGTGGGGGAAAATGGGTCTCGGAGGGATGATTTGAGACGGCGAATGGGAAACCTGCAACCGCGCTTGCACTTTCTAGAAACGGTAGGGATTCATAATTCCAAAAGAGAGTATAAAAGTGTTGGATTTTGGCAAAAACACAATATCTAGTATTTTCTGCTTGCATTTGAACACAAGATATTGTATATTGTCGCTGTTTTCGCCACGGGCGAAAAGAGACGCAACCAAGAGAATTTCAAGGATTTCAAGCGAGATGAACATCATAAAACGCAGCGGCGAGGAAGTTCCGTTCGAGAGAGGCAAGATAGTATCGGCCATCACGAAGGCGAATAGAACTGTAGAAGAAGCGGAAAGGCTCAATCCTGCGAAAATCGAAAAGATTACCAATGAAGTAGTCCAGATATGCGGTGCTCGCGGCCGCGCGTTGATGGTGGAGGAGATTCAAGATCTGGTAGAGACCAAGATACAGCAGGCCGGTGCATACGATGTGGCGCGCAACTATATAAAGTATCGCTTCCTCCGTGCGCAGAAACGCCATGCAAACACTACCGACATGCAGATTCTTTCGTTGATCGAGTGCAACAACGAAGAAGCGAAACAGGAGAATTCAAACAAGAACCCCACAATAAATTCAGTCCAGCGCGACTATATGGCAGGGGAGGTCTCGAAGGATCTGGCGCGGCGCGTGTTGCTGCCGCAGGATGTGGTTCATGCCCACGAGGACGGCCTCATCCATTTCCACGACATGGACTACTACGCGCAGCACATGCACAACTGCGACCTCGTGAATCTGGAAGATATGTTGCAGAACGGGACTGTAATTTCCGGCACGATGATCGAGCGTCCGCATTCGTTTTCTACCGCATGCAATATCGCAACGCAGATAATCGCGCAGGTGGCATCCAATCAATATGGCGGGCAGTCGATTTCGCTGACGCATCTGGCACCGTTCGTGGAGGTATCCCGCAAAAAGATCCGCAGGGAAGTTGAAGAAGAACTCCACGAGGCCGGTATCGAGCCTACAGAGGAAATGGTAACCAAAATCGCCGAGAAGCGCGTGCGCGAGGAAATCGCACGGGGCGTCCAGACTATACAGTATCAAGTGGTGACGCTGATGACGACCAACGGCCAGGCACCGTTCGTGACCGTGTTCATGTATCTGAACGAGGCCAGAAACGAGCAGGAGAAGAAAGACCTTGCTGTTATAATCGAAGAGGTGCTAAAGCAGCGCTACATCGGCGTGACGAACGAGAAG
>JAFVCR010000124.1 GCA_017479035.1 Kiritimatiellia bacterium
ATGATTTCCTGCAAATGTTCCATCTCGGCGGCGGCTTTGGGATCGTCGAGTTCGCAGCAGAGATCTTCATATCTCTCGACCATCGCCTTCGCTTCGGCCACACCCTCTTCCACAACCTCCATGACCGTTTTCGCGTCGTCCAGCACAGGCTCCTGCGGCAGATACCCCACCTTCGTGCCCTTCGCCACCTGCACCGTCCCCATCACGTCCTTGTCGATGCCGGCGAGAACCTTCAGCAATGTCGATTTTCCCGCGCCATTACCGCCGATCACGCCTATGTGCGCTCCGTAGAAGAACGAAAGATTCACGTCTTGCAGGACGGTTTTCGTGCCGACCTGCTTTGTCACGTCTATCAAAGAAAATTGGTATTCGCCTGCCATGATTGCCCATTATACCAAACATCCCCCTTCCGCGCAAGTTTTTGTGCAAACCTCAAAATGCAGTTTGCAGTGTGCAGTTTGCAGTGTGCAGTTGTCACGCCGCATCCATAACTGCACACTGCAAACATCTTTGGCTGGAAAGTATATTATTCGCTAGCGTAACCCTCCGCAAACCCTCCGCGGGCGAGACGCCCGCGTCCCCACAGTACGCACTCTCCCCTTCTCTCGTGCCTCTGCGTTGATTGCATTTTACAAACTGCAAACTGCAAACTGCAAACTGCAAACTACTGCGGCGTATTTTACGGCTTGACATAATTGCTTTTGCGTGGTATTGTATGGAACAAAATACCCCTACTAGGAGATAGCATGAAAAATATATTTGCCGCATTGTATGCCGGTCTTTGCCTGGCCGCCTGCGCCGCAGGTGTTCCGCAAGACGCATTGTACAAGATCGATGCAACGCTGTCTGGGGCTAAAGCCCTGCCTAGGGCTGGGGATGAGTTGGAAGACGTGCCCGTCCTCCTGCGCATACCTTCCGGCGTGGCGGCGAAATCTTCGCACGAAGGACGCGATTTTGCCATTTTCGATGCCGACGGCACTCAACTTCCATACGAAGTTGCATCATGGAGCGCGGACGGCGGCGAAGTATGGGTGAAAGTGCCGAAACTTGCGCCGGATGCCAACCTTGCAATATATTTCGGCGGCGCGGCGCAGGAAGACACCTCTGCGCAAGTGTGGAGCGGCTGCCTCGCCCGCGTGGCAGAAGGCTCCGAACCCGTCAGAGTGGCGGATGTCAACGGCAGCCTCAAAGCTACCAAGGAGGGCGTTTTCACCGTTTCCGGTTGGTTCAAGGCCAACGAAAGCCTGAACTACAGCACCTATCCGCGCATATTCGCCCGCAACGGCAGTTTCCAAGTGGAAATCGACCCCTACAATGGCGGCTACGGCTACATAGTATATCCCGGTTCGACCGACTACGGCGACCATATCAAAGCCGATAAACTCCCGGACATCAAGGCGGACTGGGTGAAGTTCGATTTCGTCTATACTACCGGTGAGAGCCAATACCCCACCGACATCATCGCATACGTCAACGGCGTTTACATCCGGGTGTTCGGCGTTCCTGAGCTTGCAGCCAACAGCACGGGTGATTTCTGGGCAGGGGCGAACGGCTCGGGCGGCGACGCGTTCGACGGCTCGTTCAAGGAAGTGCGCTATATGGACGGCGAACTCTCCGCAGACCGCATCGCGGCGGACTACGCAATCATGACCGACGAAGATTTCGTGACGTTCGGCGAAATCCAGAAGATCGCACAGGTCGTAAAGGATTTCGATAAGTCCGTGACGTTCACAGTGGCGGGCGACGTTGCCGTAGAAGGCTCCTTTGCTGTCCCCGTGCGCATTTCCGAGGCCGCAATCGAGGGCTTCTACTACTCCGATTGCGCGGATTTGGTGTTTGCCGATGCAAACGGTTCCATCCTCGCGCACGAAATCGAAACATGGGACGCAACTGGCGAAAGCGTCGTATGGGTTGCGTTGGACGGCTGCGCCAAGGGCGATAAATTCACAATGTATTACGGCACATCCGTCTCCGGAGAACTCCTCGCCCCCGCAACCTCCCTCTGGGACGGCTACGCCGCAGTATGGCACATGAACGGCGAAACCGGCGGCACGGAGACGGACTCCGCAAACGGCCTCGTTGCATCTCCCTACGGCAGTGCTACAGGCGACATGACCTCCGAAATCGGCGTGGCTGGCGCGGCCAAGAACAATGCCTCCGGCAATCGCCTCGTAGTGCCGTCCGCCGACGAGTTGCAACTGGACGGAAACTTCACGGCATCGGGCTACTTCAATGCATCCGACATCGACGGATGGCCGCGCTTCTTCAGCCACAGAAATCTCGAAACAAAGGATGGCTGGCTCGTGCAGATGGGCGAAGGCAAGATTTACGCGCATACGAACGGTTCTAGCGATTATTCGATAAAAAGCGTCGACTTCCCTGTTGGCGACTGGGTTCATCTAGCGTTCGTTTATGACGGCGTGTGGATAAGTATTTTCGTGGACGGAGAACGCGTCCATAAAGGCGAGGTCAAAACCGCCGCCGCCTCTCCCAATGCCGAATTTGTAATCGGCGGAGACAACAATCCCGGAGAAGGCAAATTCCACGGCTTGATGGACGAAATCCGCATTGAGAAACGGGCTCTTTCCGACGAAAAGGTGAAAGCGCAATATCTTTCCATGCAAAGCGGCTTCTTGAGCGCGGGCGCGGTGCGGGACGTTTTCTATCCGCTAATCATAATAATAAGATAATCCAACATGAAATATATATCGCTGATAGCGTTTCTCGTCTCGCTGCAAGGCTTCTGCGGCAGCATAACCATTGCCGAGCGCGGGAAAACGCCGCAATACTCCATCATCCTGCCCGCAGACCCCACCCCCTCCGTGCGCTACGCCGCAGAGGAATTGCAGGAATACGTCTCGCGCATCACCGGCACGCGCCTGGCCATCACGGACAGCAGTTCGCCGCTTTCGATCCGCCTCGTTCCGACCGATCGTTACGGCGACGAGGGCTTCAACATCAAGGTGGACAAAAACAAGAACCTTGTCATTTCCGGCGGTGCGGTGCGCGGAGTTCTCTACGGCGTGTATGAAATCCTCGAAACATACGGCGGCGTGGGCTGGTTCTCGTCGTGGCACACCGTCGTGCCCAAGAAAGACCGCTTCACCATCCCCGATACGCTAAGCGACACGCAGCGGCCCGCATTCGCCATGCGCGAGCCGCTTTGGTTCGATGCCTTCAAGCCCGATTTCGCCTCCCACCTGCGCATGAATGGAGACTCCATGCGCCTTGGCGACATCCACGGCGGCAACACCTACCGCTTCGGCGGCGGCCTCGGCAACGCACACACGCTCCCGCACCTCGTCCCGGCGGAGGAGTTTTTCGACTCTCACCCCGAGTATTTCGCGTTGGTGGACGGCGTGCGCGTGCGCGACCGCCAGTTGTGCCTCTCCAATCCCGACGTCCTGCGTATCGTCACCGAGCGCGTCCTTGAGCGCATCCGCCGCGACCCGAAAGCAAAATACTTCGGCGTGTCGCAGCAGGACACAATGGGCTACTGCACCTGCGAAGAATGCAAGAAAATCGACGACTACGAAGAATCCCCCGCCGGCAGCGTCATCCATTTCGTCAACAAAGTGGCAGAGGCCGTGGAAAAGGAATTCCCGGATAAAATCATCGAAACCCTCGCCTACCAGTATTCGCGCAAGCCGCCGCGCCACGTCAAGGCCAGGCACAACGTCATGCCCTGCCTCTGCACCATCGAGTGCGACTTCTACCGCCCGCTCGACGGCTCCCCCTACCGCGAAAACAAGGCCTTCCTCGAAGACCTCAAAGGCTGGGGACGCGTGACCGACAACCTGTATCTGTGGGACTACGTCACGAACTTCATGCACTACGACCTCCCCTTCGCCAACATCATGGTGCTCCAGCCAAACCTCAAGACCTACCGCGATGCCGGCGTGACGAGCGTCTTTGCCGAGGGCGCCTATCAAGGCCGCCATGCCGATTTCGCCGAACTCAAAACGTATCTCCTCGCAAAGCTCATGTGGAATCCCGACCAGGACGCGGGCAAACTAATCGACCGCTTTCTTGCCGGATACTACGGCAAGGCCGCGCCATACGTGAAGAAATACTTGAAGAACCTCCATTCCCTCCCCCGCAACAGCGAAACGCAACACCTCGGCATCTACGAACAGGTGCGCACGCCAATCCTCACCGACGCGTTCCTTGAAGATGCCCTCAAAACGTGGCTCAAGGCCATGCGCACCGTCAAGGACGACAAAGCCCTCCTCTACAACGTGCGCACGTCCGCCCTTTCCGTGGTCTATACTATATTGTATAGGCGGGCAACGAACGCCTCCAAAAAGGTGTGGTGCAGTGCCAACCCGCAATCGTTCGTGCCGCCCGCCAACACCGCCAAACTCCTCGCGCTTTTCGAGGAAATCCTCAAAGAAGCCGGCGACACGTTCCTCTCCGAAAGCGGCTTGCGCCAGGAAAAGTATCTCGCCCTCATCCGCTCGCTGAACAACGTCAGCATCCCTGCGCAGGGAACGGACAAGGTGAAAATTGAAGAAGACGTGCTGCATATTTCTGATTCCGCCGCCTGCGAAATCGTCCCCGACGCCGACGCGACCAACGGCAAGGCGATCAAAATCCCCGCCACGCATCGCAAGTGGTGCGTCACGCTCCGCTTCGATACCGTCGCGACCGATCCCGATGCCGAATACACCTTGCGCTTCCGTGCCAAGGTAGTGCGGCGCGGCGGCGCCTCCGGCAATGCGCAAGCGTTCAGCGCAGGAGTCTATGACGACGACGCTACACGCACCGTCCGCGCCAAAGAACCCCGCCTTTCCGCAACGGCGGACGGCTACCAATGGTATGAACTTGTCACATGGAAGCCGCAGGACGGACAGTATTTCTGGTTTGCGCCCGGCTGGTTCGATGCCAACACCTTGCGCGAAAACCCCGACCTTGAAGCCGTCTATCTCGACTGCCTCGAACTCGAACGCGCCGGACAACGCTAACCCGCGCACATTCGCCGCAATCTTGACATTTGGACACTTGCCGGATATAATGTAGGCATTGGACATGGGGAAACTAGGCACAGCGTATCTTTCAAGCGAAGGGAAGTATTCATCCTTTTCGTATCATGGCAATGTTATCCGCTTCATGACATCGCCTAGGCTTGTGCGCTACACCAAAGTGACGAACTGGGACAACGGATATATCGAAGTCATTGCCCGATATGACGACAGGGACGAAGAGGAATATATCGATCTTGTGCCAATCTTGAAGAATCTTTGTATCGAGCCCGACGAATTCTTGAAACCTATCAAAAAAGTGGAGGTTTCCTATGCCTGACGCGAAAGCAAGGGAAATAGCCGATGACGCGGAGCTGATTGTCAACGGTTATGCGTTCAAGAGGATAGGCGACCGTGTCCGTGCCATAAATATGCGGACGGGCAAGGCGGCAGTGTTTGCGAGCGGCAATGAAATGATCGAGACGAGCATGGACGACGTGGACGTGTCTCTCGCGCGGAAGTATCTGCATGAAAACGCACGATTCATGGAGTAGACAATGCCAAAGTACTACGGATATAAAGTCTATGGCTACTATCTGTACTTTACATCGCATTGCATTGTCGAGGCGATGCATGCCCACGCCGGCGACAGGGAGATCGTAGGCATCCGTGACTTCATAAAATTGCATTACCAAGACATGTATCTTCGCTGGTCTGAATTTTCCGATCAGGGGTTCTACAGGGGATAGGTCACCATTGGATTTTCAAATCGCAGAACCGGCGAATGGAAGGACAAGTCCACGAGTAAGTAACGAATAAAGGTGGAGAAAGAGCAATTTGCACAGCCTCCTTCGATGCACGAAGAGAGGTTTTATTGTGCCCTCGATTCGTGTCGTGTCGCCGTGCGGCAATGCGTTTGCCGGATGCGGAAAATTGTGGGCAAAATGGTTCAAGACGCAAGAAAGGTTGCCGGATGAGAATCGGGCTGCTGCAATTTATTCCGTGTGACGGTCGATACGAAGCTGCAAAGCGTTTGTTTTGCACGCCGCGCGGCAATGCGTTTGCCGGATGCGGAAGATTGTGGGCAAAATGGTTCAAGACGCAGGAAAGGTTGCCGGATGAGAATCGGGCTGCTGCAATTTATTCCGTGTGACGGTCGATACG
>JAFVCR010000125.1 GCA_017479035.1 Kiritimatiellia bacterium
CACCTCCGGGGCAGGGCAGAACCGGACGTTTCGCATCTCCCTGTATTTCACACGTATAATCAATGCCAAACCCGAAGGATGTATATAAATACAAGACGTTGAAATCAAATATTAACCCCTTGAATTTATAATTTCAAGAGGGTAAAAATAAATTTCAAGGGCTTAAAATAAAATTTTAAGGGCTTGAATTTACCATTTCAAGGGCTTGAAATTTATTTTTAAGCCCTTGAAATTTTACAGGATCTCTGGCTCTCGCCTTACAAACGGCAATGGAACGGCAATCCACCTGCATGGCATGTATGGTGAGCATGCAAGGCCAGCATGAAAAAAAAGGATCGCGGAGAAACCGCGATCCTTTTTCTGCGATATATGCCTGTATCAGGCGTTCTTGACGATTTCCACGATTTTAGCGATACGCTCGTCGGTCTTGTCTGCCTCGTTGGCTTCGTCGATTTTCACAATTTCGCCTACGAGAGTGGCACCTGCCGCCGTTGCGGCATCGGCAATCGTCTGTGCGGCTACGCAATAAGTATCCGCAAAACCCACGCCGTCGCCAAGGCCGAAAACAACAACTTTCTTGCCGGCGAAATTCGCCTTGACATTGTCGAGTTGCGCGGCCCAATCGTCCTGCAAATCGCCCAAGCCCCATGTCGATGTGCCGAGAGCCAGCACATCGGCGTTGAACGCATCGGCATCGGCGGCATTCACGTTCACTGCCGTTGTGCCGAGAGCATCCGCAATCTTGCCGGCTACTGCCTCCGTCATGCCGGTGGTTGAACCAAATATAACCTTTGTCGTTGCCATTTACAGCCTCCTTTTTGTTTTATTTCCAAAAGTAAGCCCATTATAACATATCCTGGCTGCTTTGTCACTACTCTTTTACGATTATTTCAAAAACCGCAACCGTTGCTTGACATTCCTCCGCATTTTTACTAGACTTGCGGCGGAATGGAAACGAGAACAGTTGTGGTGACCGGTGGAACGAAATGTGTCGGGCTTGCGATTTCCGACGTATTGCGCATGAAAGGCTTTGAGGTGATCGCCACTACGCGCGACGGCGGCGAGTTTCCCGATTTTACCGAACCTGATGCCACGGAGAAGGTTGTCCGCATATTGCGCGGGCGGCACATCTACGGCCTTGTGAACAACGCATCCGTATTCTCGCCGGCTCTGACGCTGCCGCCGGAAGAGGCACTGCGCATATATCGCGTAAACAAGATGTTCCCAGAGCGGCTTGCGGAGGAATTGCGGCCGCAATGCGTCGTGAATATTTTGGACTGCCGCATTCTCAAACCCGGATTTTCGCCGCGCTCGCCATACGAGCAAAGCAAGGCGGATTTGCTTGCAGCCACGTTGCGCCAGGCGGTGGAACTTGCGCCGCGCACGCGGGTGAATGCGGTTGCTCCCGGGCCAGTGCTGGCAAGTGCGCTTGTGCATGAAAAAGCGGGTGCCACGCTTCTGGGGCGCATACCCGCGCCGCGCGATGTAGGCGAGGCGGTGGCATATCTTCTTGCAGGAGAATCCATAACGGGACAGGTTCTCGCAATCGATGCGGGTCAATCCATCATGCCGTGAAAGCGGCAATCACTGCAAGTCTATCTCCGGCACATATTGCCTGTAGAACCATTCGGTAAACGCTTGCGCACCTTCTATAGAAAGATGGTGGCAGTCGCGGAAACATTTATCGTCCACTGCGGCGCGGAAATCATAGAATTCGACTCCCATATCGCGCAGCCGTGCGGCTCCCTCATCGAACATGGGCGTGTAGCGCGCAGGATCCATGCGGACGGGATTTTCCGAAACGAGTGGCGCGGCATAGAGAACAAGGCGTATTTTGTGGCGATCGCACACATCCTTGATCCGGGAGATGGTATCGAAAACGGACGGATCGAAACATTCATGCGCGGCGGTATCGAAATGCATCAACATTTCGTAATAGTTGTTGCGGATGTTGAGTGCGCGTTCGGCAGGCGAACGTTCGCTCCACGGCATCTCCGTGGCAGGCGGATTATTGCTGATGCTCCAATCGCCGAAAAGTTTTTTATCGACGAGAGCAGTTTTGTCCGCAGGCATCAGCCAAAGGTATCGCCATGCGAACGGGAAACTTTCGGCGAAACTGTCTCGCATTTTTGCGCAAGTGTCGGGAATGCCGCCGAACTGGTCGCAATTCACGATGAGGATTTTCACCGCATCGAGATCGTTGAGCCTTTCGCATTCGAGCAGCCGCATCAGCGCAAAGCGCAAGTAGGTGCCGGAGTGCCAAAGAACGCGGTTTTTGTAGCGCGAATCCTCCGCCCATGTGCATCCTACGTGAGAGTTGCCAATCATCAACGCCTCGGTGCCTGCCGGCAATGCAAAAACATTGCGGACATCATCCTGCCACAGCCACGTCCGCACGGCAAGCCATCCGGCCACGATTGCCACAAAGCCGCCCGCGATGGCGAAGAGGTTGCACAAAAATCTTTTCATGTCAGAACTGGAAGTAGATGAAGGTTTGCGGAATCGGCGAATAGAACAAAACAAGCGCCGCCACTGCATAGTACAGCATTATGCGGAGGAAGCGATTGCGCGGCACAGGCGGAAATTCTCCGCAGCGGCCGATCCATTCGATCGCCACAAGTGCTGCCAGCGGCCACAAGGTGGAATACGCCGTGGTGATGAACGTGCCGGAAAGGTGAAGATCGGAAAACGAAAACATGCGTGCGAGCCAATGGAGTGCGGTGGAAATGTCGGGCGCGCGGAAGAATGTCCAGCCTACCACGACTAGCGCAAACGTCAATAGTATCTTCGGCAAATCGCGCAAAGTGGCGCAGGATTGCACGGCGTATCTACGGTTGCGCCCGGCAAGCAGCAACGGCATGAAAAGCGCAGCATGGAACGCACCCCATGCGAGAAATGTCCAGTTGGCTCCGTGCCAGATCCCGGAGACGAGAAATATCGCAAACGTGTTGCGTATCTTGCCTGCGGCGGAACAGCGCGAACCGCCGAGGGGAATGTATAGATAATCACGGAACCATGTGGTGAGGGAAATATGCCAGCGGCGCCAGAACTCGGCAATGTCGCGTGCGAAATACGGATAGGCGAAGTTGCGCATCAGGCGTATGCCGAAGAGTTTTGCACAGCCGATTGCAATGTCGCTGTATCCGGAAAAGTCGCCGTATATTTGGAACGCGAAAAGCACCATCGCCACCCACAGCGATATGGACGATGGCACCTCTGCGGCGAGCATCTTGTTTACGGCGTATGCGCAGGTGTCTGCCACGAGAACCTTCTTGAAAAATCCCCACAGCATCTGCCGGCATCCTTCCACCGCAAGCGGATATGAGAACGTGCGCGGCGCAAGGAACTGCGGCAGCAGATTCACCGCCCGCTCGATAGGCCCGGCTACGAGTTGCGGAAAGAAACTGATGAACGCGAAAAATGCCACAGGATCGCGCGTGGGGACTATCGTGCGGCGATAGACATCTATCGTATAGCTCAACGCCTGGAACGTGTAGAAACTTATCCCCACCGGCAGTATTACATTCAAGGTTTCGGCATGCGCCTCGAATCCCAGCGATTGCAACAGCCGCACGCCTTCCGCCACAAAGAAATTCGCATATTTGAAATAGCCAAGTATCCCCAGATTTATCACGATGCTCGCCGCCAGTCGCAGTTTGGCGGCGAGGCTCCCGCCCTGCGGCCGTTTGTCGCGCAGTTGCATTAGTCCGAATGCGTAACTCCATGCGGATGTGAATGCGATCAGCACGAGGCACTGCCAGTCCCACCAGCCGTAGAATACGTAACTTGCCGCGACTACAAACAAATTCTGCCAGCGCAGATTGCGCTGCAATAGCCAATACCCCGCAAACACGAGCGGTAGGAATACAAGGAAACTGAACGAATTGAACAACATCGTTTTGATTATATCAAATACACCCGCATTTTACAAGAACGCGGAAACGCGCCGTGCTCTCAAAATTGCCAAACCGGCGAGGGGAAGTCCTGCTCCAGCGTGGCGAATTGTGTATCGCGGCATCCGGCGGCATCAAGTGCCCGCAGCAGTGTTTTCTCGACTATCGCCGCTTCGTTGCACTGCTGCGAACGGTGCGCTGCCAGCAATATGCGCAGATTCTCGCCGGCATTTGCGCGCACGAGAGCGGCTGCATCCTCGTTGGAAAGATGCCCCACGCTGCTTGCGATGCGTTCCTTCAGATACTCGCTGCGATTAGAAGTCCAAAGCATTTCCTCGTCGTAGTTTGCCTCCAATATCGCGCAAGTGGCGTTCGCAAAATACGTTCGGAAGCCATCGGTAACGCGTCCTGTGTCAGTCCCCACGAAAAGCGACGAACCGTTTTCGTCCTCTATGTAGAATGCCACCGGCTCCACCGTATCGTGTGAAATCGCAATGGGATGCACGGTAAGGTCTCCCAGCGTAAACGGCTCGCCCGTGCCGAATTCGTGGAACAAATCATCCGGCAGCCTCGCCATTCTTGCGACTGCTTCGGCCGTCAAACCATTTGCATAAAACGGTACGGCAGGATGCTGCTTGTGGAATTGCTCCGCACCTTTTGCGTGGTCGGAATGCTCATGCGTAAACAGCACGGCATCGATCTCGCCCGTGAAACCGCCTGCCGCCATGCGTTTCTTGAGCGCACCGCAGCTGATGCCCAAATCCACCAATACGCGCACCCCTCCGGGCGACTCCACCATCAGCGAATTGCCCTTGCTGCCGCTTGCGAACACGCGCAACTTCATGCAATTTCCTGCAAACGCCCGTCTGCGGCCACAACCTTGGCGTGGAGTTTTGCCTTGTGTTCGCGGAACGCCGCACGTAGCGCGGGATCCTTGCCACCAAGAATCTGCACCGCCAGTAGCGCGGCATTGACCGGCCCTGCCGAACCCACTGCCACTGTAGCCACAGGCACGCCGGAGGGCATCTGCACCGTGGCATACAGCGCGTCAAGCCCGTTCAACGCACCGCCTGCCACTGGTATGCCGATAACAGGCAGAGCCGTGTTCGCCGCAAGCGAACCTGCAAGATGCGCCGCGCCGCCGGCCGCCGCTATGACCACTTCTATGCCGCGCTCTTCCGCCGTGCGCGCATACTCCATTGCTTCCAGCGGAGTGCGATGCGCGGAAATAACCCGCGCCTCGTATGCCACGCCGAACGCCTTGAGCGTTTCCGCCGCTTTTGCAATCAGCGGCCAGTCGCTATCGGAACCCATCACGATGCCCACTCGCGGAATTTTTGCAAGCGCGCGATGTGCTATGTCACGGCGCAAATACTTGCCCTCGAACTTTATCTTGTCTGCCGCCTCGTACGCCTGCGCCAACGCCGCCTGTATCGTAGCCCCGCTGCCGGTTACGCTCAAAACGCGCCCGCCCGCCGTTACGATCTTGCCGTCCACCTCCCTCGTACCGCAGTGGAACAGCGCGGTTGCAATCTTTTTCGCCTCGTCAAGCCCGGTTATTTCCTTGCCCTTCTCGTATGCTCCTGGATAGCCCCCCGATGCAAGAATCACCGTTGCCGCCACATCGCCCCATGCCGCAAGCGAACCCGGATCAAGCCTGCCTTGCGCGCAATCTAGCAACAGTTGCGCGAAATTACCTCCGATGCGCGGCAATACCGCCTCCGTCTCCGGATCGCCGAACCTCGCATTGAATTCCAGAACCTTTGCCTCGCCGTCCTTTACCATCAACCCGGCATACAATACGCCGCGATACGTTATGCCGCGCTTTTTCAGTTCGCGTACCACCGGTAGAAGTATCGTCTCTTCTATTTTACGAATATCCTTTGCTCCCTTTACCACATACGATGGTGAGCACGCCCCCATGCCTCCCGTGTTGAGGCCTGTATCCCCTTCTCCTATGCGTTTGTGGTCTTGCGCCGACGGCAACGTTGCCACGCGCTCGCCGTCCGTCAACGCAAGAATCGAACACTCTTCACCCTCGAGGAACTCCTCTATCAGCACCGACGCGCCCGCATCGCCGAACTTGTTTGCCACAAGCATATCGTCTATCGTCGCGTCCGCCTCTTCCCGCGTGGACGCGATGATTACGCCTTTGCCCGCCGCAAGCCCGTCCGCCTTTATCACCACCGGCAACCCGAACGCATCAAGCGCCGCTTTTGCCTTCGCCGCATCGGTGAACACCTCCGCACGCGCAGTAGGCACTCCCGCCGCCGCCATTACGTCCTTTGCAAACGCCTTCGAGCCCTCAATCATCGCACCCGCCTTAACGGGGCCGAACACCGGGATATTTTCGGCGGCGAGTGCATCGGCCAACCCTTTTACAAGCGGTGCTTCAGGCCCTACCACCACCAACTCTATGGATTTCTCCTTGGCAAACGCCACGATCCCTTCAATGTCGCTTGCAGCAATATCTACGTTTGCCGCCACGTCCACCGTGCCCGCATTGCCCGGCGCACAGTATACTTCGCGCGTCTCGCCGGGACATGTCTTCTCGTCCCTTGCCAGACGCCATGCGATAGCGGGTTCACGTCCGCCGCTGCCAACAACAAGAATCTTCATCGGAAATCCTCACTTTGCTTGTGGGAAATATGCTATCAAATCCACATCGGGATTGCAAGCGCAAATTGCATCCGCCCGGAAAATCCGGGATAAATTATCCCCGATAGTCATTTGCGCCAATAAAATAAGGGGAAAATATATTCCGAGAATAGAGAAAAAAGAGGGGGGTGTCTTTTTCCCGAATACGCTCAACGCAGAGTCGCAGAGATTCGAGAGAATGTGTGAGCGCGTACTGTGGGGACGCGGGCGTCTCGCCCGCGGAGGATTTGTAGTGTGCAGTTATGGACGCAGCGCGACAACTACAAACTGCAAACTGCACACTATTTCGGGTAATCCAAAAATCCGGGGATAAGCGTGCCTCTTCATGGAGATTGCAATATCACGACGTTTTTGCTATAATGCATGCAAAAAACGGAGTGCTCCATGAATAAAATGTTTCTGTTGTCCGCTGCTGCGGCAATGTTTCTCGGCGGATGCTGCGGCAACAATCCCGCGCCGTCGTCTGCCGATGCCGTTCTCGATGCCATCGCAACGCGCAAGAGCGTTCGCAAATTCGATACGTCTAGGAAACTCGATGACGCAATCATGGAAAAACTCCTTCGCGCCGGCATGGCAGCACCCACGGCCATGAACCGCCAACCGTGGAGTTTCGTGGTCGTTTCCGACCCCGCCGTAAAGAACGAAATCGCCTCCCGCCATCCCCACGCAAAGATGGCCGCCGATGCTGCTGCTCTTATCATCGTCTGCGGAAACAAAAACAACGGCATCCCGGACAAAGGCACCGAGTACTGGATTCAAGACTGCTCCGCCGCCACCGAGAACATCCTCCTCGCCGCGCACGCGCTCGGCTTGGGTGCCGTATGGTGCGGTGTCCATCCCATCGACGAACGCGTGGATGCCGTGCGCGAAATCCTCCAGATTCCCGCCACACACCAGCCTCTTAACGTTATCTGCATCGGCTACCCTGCCGAAAATCCTCCGCCCAAAGACAAGTGGGTTCCTTCCAAGATACACTCAATCAAGTGGTAATGCCGCGCATCCCTCCTCTATTGCAGAAATCCATCAAAACCACCCCGGAATTTATCGACTTATTGTCGACAATCGCCATTAGGCAACCAAATAGGCTGTTTCCCGTCAAAAACTGGCGCAAAACAGCCTATTTTTGCAATTTCGGCCGCCAAGGCATCAAATCGAGGCCGGTAGGTCTCCGGCAAACGCCCTAGGGGTCTCTTAAGCAAGCCCTAGGGGTCTCCCGCATTTGAGACCCCTAGGCGACCATTTCCCCTCGCCCGTCCCTCCATTGCAAGACCCCGTGGGATGGTCTCCCAAACCCCGCTCCCGCCTTTAGGAATCCTCCTGCACAAAAAATTTGAAAAACCTGGACGTTTTTCCAGAATTCTGCAATAGTGAGCAATCCGGCGGAGATCACCAGATCTTCCACCAGGGTTTGACGGCTTTTTCGACTTCGCCCGATTCCATGTACAGTGCCTTTACACGCTCGGCGCCGGCCACGTCCGGATCCAGCATGCTCTCGTGCTCGTGGAACTCGAACGCATCCGGCATACTCCAGAAAACGGTGCGGATGAATTCGTCTTGCGTCGAGCGGTGCAGCACCACTATCTCGCCGGACGGCATCACCGAAATCTTTGGCGGTGCAACGCGCAGTATCGTTCCGAGATCCGCCGTTGGCCAACGCCGGGATGCGTTGCCGCTGTCCGTGATCTTGAGGAATGCATGCTCGCTGTTGGCACGTGGTGTGAAAACCACCTCGAAATGCCTCTCAAGGCCGGGGCGCGAGCGGAACATCTGCATCGCAGAGGCAAGCCGCATCCCTGGCACCACGTCGAAACTTTTGAACGCGCTCTCATAGCGCATCGCTCCGTGGACGAGAACGGCACGAGCCAAGTAGCGGCTTTCGTCGGTGAATGCGTAATGGTCGCCGAGGAATGCTTCAAGCCTCTGCCCTTCGCCGGAGTGGATGAGAAACGGTGCTGTGAAAGGACGCGTGGATTGCTTGTCGAACTGGTTGCGGTCGCTGGCACGGAAAAGTTCGATAAGTAGCGAATCCCTCGACCCCTTCCGCCCCACGTCTATCGAATCCGCGCTTGCGTTTTCGATTGTCACTACGCACCGGATGCGCTCACCCATTATGTACACGCCGTTGTCCATCTTGAGCATCACGGAAATCTCGCTCGGCGGTGCCGGACGTGCATGAAG
>JAFVCR010000126.1 GCA_017479035.1 Kiritimatiellia bacterium
GCGATGTGGCAGAACGCATGTTGATGGCAGGGTTCACCAGTGCAATAGCGTGCGATACTCTAAAAGAAGCACTTGATTCCGCCGAGGCATGGTGCCGTGAACGCAACGGCAGCGTGGTAGTGTGCGGAAGCCTTTTCCTTGCAGCGGAAGCATTGGTGGCACTAGATGCATTTCCATGGAAATGCACAAGCACGTGCGTGGCCGATCCAAATGAATTGCTGACATCCCGGTAGCGTTTGCCGGGGATCTGCCGTGTTTTGGCCCTTCGGCAGGGTTGCGGCGACAACAAAGGAATTGATTTTCACGAGCGGGTGTGATATACTGCAACCAATGAGATTTGCATATCCTTGGATGTTGTTGCTGATGGCTCTCGTGCCGGTGGCCGGCGCGGCGTGGCATGTAATGCGCAAGCGGGCAGCCAAGAGGCTCGCAAAGTTGAATACCAGCGTGGCGGCATCGTCCGCCGGCGGCGGAGGTTGGCAGGAGTTCCTCGCTTTGACAGGGCTTGCTCTTGCACTATTTGCGGCGGCAAGGCCGCAATGGGGACGTTCAAACCAGAAACTGGAAGCGGCCAGCCGCAATGTGGTGGTGGCAATCGACGTGAGCCGGAGCATGCTGGCGGAGGATCTGCATCCCAACCGTCTTGACAGGGCAAAGGCCGACGTGGCGGATCTGATAGATTCTCTGCAGCAAGACAGGTGTGCGATAGTGGCGTTCCGCAGGACGGGCGAACTTGTATGCCCCTTGACGACCGACCATGCGTTTTTGCATCAAGCGTTGGAGGGACTTTCGCCGGAATCGGCAGCGAAGGGCGAAACCGATATTGGTGCGGCCATACGTGCATCGTTGGCCGATCTAGACCCGGCAGAGGACGACCACAATGCGATAATCCTAATTTCCGACGGAGGAGATTTGCGGGACGGCGCGGTGGAAGCGGCGAGGATTGCCAAAAAGAGAGGGGTGAGAGTGTTCACTGTAGGGTTGGGCGATCCTACAAAGGAGTCGACCATTCCCGATGCGTCGGGTGCGGGTGTGCAGAAATACAAAGATGCTGCAGTGAAGACGAAACTTGACGAAGCATCGCTGGCGGCGGTTGCAAAAGAATCCGGCGGGAGATACGTGCCGCTTGCAATGGCGGGGACGGCGGAGACCACTTTGGGCGCGATATACAGGCGTTTTTTGCGGCAGGTCGCGGCAAAGGAGCAGTCCGCCGAAGAGGAATTACGCGCCACAGAGAGGTACGGGCTATTTCTAGTGCCAGGGATACTGTGCCTTGCAGGGGCGGGTGCGCTTTCGCGTGGGAGGTTTGCGAGCAGGGGCAGAAAGAGGGCATGAAATTCTCGATAATAACGCCTGTCTACAATGTGGCGGAGTTTCTGCGCGAGTGCGTGGATTCCGTGCGTGCGCAGACGTTCGGGGATTGGGAACTGATATGCGTGGACGATGGTTCGACGGACGGCAGCGGAGAGATACTCGATGAATATGCAAGAGAGGACAACCGCATACGGGTGATTCACACAGTGAACGCCGGTGCGTCGGCGGCGCGGAATACGGGGCTTGCCGCAATGCACGGAGAATGGTTCGGCTTTGTGGATGCGGACGATGCAATCGTGCCGGAAACGCTTGCAGATATTGCGGCAATGATAGACGAGGGTGCGTTCGACATACTCCAGATAAACAAGATTATAATATCGGAAGGCGGCAGATGCGAGAAGGAGCCGCATGGGATAGACGATAAGTTGGGACTGCTGCTGGATCCCAAATCCGGGGCGTGGACGGTATCGCGCTACATGCGGCGGGATAGATTCGGGCATTTGCGATTCCCGGCGGATATAAAGTTGCGCGAGGATCTCGTCTATTGGGTGGATGCAATTTGCGTGGAAGATGCAAAGTGGGCGGTAGTTGAAAAGCCGTTCTATAAATACAGGCAGCACGCTACATCGGTCAGTTGCCGGGCGCAAAAATTTAGCGACCGCATGGATCTTATAAACGCACAGATATACGCAGTAGAGCGGATGCAGGACACGCTGGGAGCCACAAAACGCGATCTGGAAGAGTATGCAAGACTTGTGCACATATATGAATTGTTGGACGGAACGATGGATGTGTGGCCTAAATTTTCAAAGGACGAGAAACGGCGATTGAGGGAACGCGCGGAATACATGATCGAACTTTTGGGGTACAGACCGTTTCCGGCAATGTCGTATCTAGTGGTGCACGGATGGCCGTTGCGCAGTATTTTCGTGCTGTGGCGCGCTTTGAAAAGGAGGTTTCGCCGATGGCTGCGAACTGGCTGATACGTGCGGCAGGGTTCGAGGATCTTGGTGGATGGGTGCTTGATACATCGGCATTTGATGCACTTGGAGATGCGTATTTGCTTGCGCACGGTTTGGGGAGGCCGGTGGCAGATGCCGTAACGCATATTGCGTTGCCGCCGGGGGAATACAGAGTCTTTGCCATGACGCGCGATTGGGTGGCACCATATGGAGCCGGATGCTTCCATATAGCAGTAGACGGAGTGGCGGGCAAGCCGCTCGGCGCGGACGGCATATCCAAATGGCATTGGCAGGCCGCAGGGGTGTTTACATTGGGAGGCAAGCATGCAGAGATACGTCTGCATGACATGACAGGTTTCGAGGGGCGCGTATGCAGTTTGCGTTTTGAACCTGTGGAGGACGCGGGAAAAGCGATAGAACCGCAAATAGCGAAAAGCGAACAGGATTGCGAACTTGCAGTGATCGGCGGCGGGTATGCGGGGATGTGCGCTGCGGTGGCGGCGGCGCGGAGAGGCGTGAAAACCGCATTGGTGAATGATCGCCCAGTATGGGGAGGCAATGCATCTAACGAGGTTCGCGTGGGACCAATCGGCGGGCTTGGATTGAAGCCGTTTCCCCGCAATTCGGATCATGCATACGAACTCTTGGAGCTGACGCATTCAAAGACGCTGGATCCATCGGGAGGATTGCGCCAGCCAATTGACGATGTGGCGGTGGAGGCATGGCTTGCCGCAGAGAAAAATCTGCAATTGTATCCATCGGCACGTTGTGTAGCATGCGAGAAGGATTGCGACGGGATACGGAGTGTGGAAATTTTCGATTTGCGCAAGGGCGTTAGAGTTGTGCTGCGGGCAAAGCATTTCGTGGATGCAACTGGGGATGCCACGCTTGCCAGACTTGCGGGCGAAAACGTCCGGACAAAACCTGAATGCGGCGAGACTCTCACTGGCGGATATGGCACTACGAATTTCTGGACGACAAGATGGACTGCAGAGCCTGTGGCGTTTCCGCCGTGCCCGTGGGCGTTGGACGTGACAGAAGAGAATTGGCAGGTCAGCACGCCAAAGTATCCTGTTCGTGGAGATTATCCATATGCCGCCGGATGGAACTGGGAGACGGGGATCGGGCGAGAAGGGGAGATGGATGCCGAGGCCGTGCGCGATTACAATTTTAGGGCGGCATACGGAATGTGGGACTACTTGAAAAACAAATCTCCCGAGCGCGAAAAATACGTCTGCGCCGAGATGGATTGGATGGCATACGTTCCGGGGAAACGTGCCGCCGGACGCATCGAAGGCGACTACACATTGTGTGAACGCGACTTGGTGGAGCATATTCTGCAACCTGATGGAGTGGTAACTACGACATGGTTTCTGGATCTGCACCAGCCGCATCCAATGAATGAAAAGCATTTCCCCGACGGCGCATTCCGGTCTATCGCATACGACGATCCGTCACTTGGAAGAGACATTCGCATAAAGCCTTATCCAATTCCTTTCAGATGTTTTTACGCGAAGAAAACGCCGAACCTCTGGATGGCGGGCAAGGATATTTCCGTGACGCACGTTGCGCTGGCAAGCGTCCGTGTGGAGAATACAACTGCGCAGATGGGGACGATGGTGGGGCGCGCGGTTGCGCTTGCGCTTGAATTGGGCGTGATGCCGCGCGAGTTGGGGAGAACGCATTTTGCTGCACTTGCAAAACTCCTTACAAATCCCGGTAAGCCATCGCATCTTGCCAATGCGGGGCGCAGACGTTATCAGAGGAGATTGACTGTGCTTGGCGAAATCAAGCATTGGTTGCGGCCCGTAAAGCGGCTGCTGTTTGGATGACGGCGCAACCGTATGCACTGGTGCGACAATTTTCGCTTGCGTTTTTTCTTTTTTTGTGCGATAATAGAAGCATCAAAATCAATAGGAGTTTTGAAATGAACAGAAAAGAAGGTTTTACGCTTGTCGAACTGCTCGTCGTTATCGGCATTCTCGGCGTTCTCATGTCAGCACTTTTCCCTGCAATTTCGGGTGCGATAACCTCTTCCAACCTCACGGCGTGTTCGGTGAACGGCCAGAAACTCTTTTCCGAACTCCATCGCATTGAAATGAGCCGTGAAGCACTTAATTTGCCTTCCGTGTATCCGATCTCCAAGCCGGAGAATTCGTCTGGCAATTCCACCGACATATCCGAGTCCGATCCGTCCAACGCCGAGGACTACTTCACTTCGCTTTTCGATGCGACCAAGATTACGTCCACCGATTGGAAACCATATACCTCCAAGAGCTTCGACATGAACGTGACGTGGGGATTTGGCATCAACGGACCCAAGAACGGCCAGAAGTTCACGAAGGACAACGTCATTTGGGCTATTGCAAAGGATCTTCCTTCGAGCGCACCTGACTTCATACCGTTGCTTGTCACGCGCAACGTCCGTTGCACCGACTTGCGCAGCGGATATTCTTCTGTTTCTGCCGACACTTTCGGTCTGGGCAAGGCTGGCGGTGCCGACTTCGATACGCCATTCGGCGATGCAGGGTGCATTATCGTGGGCAAAGCCGGAGCGATCAAGAAGATCGATTCTGCCCGCAACGCGATGATCGCGGTTCTTTATCCGCGTGTTTTTGCGTCCGTCGATGAGAATGAAGACAACAAGCTTACCTATCTCATTCCCGGTGGCAAGGCCACTCCGAAGTCGAACTAATCGTGTTCGTCCATGTAGCAGTTGATCTTGCGCTGGACAAACTGCTGACCTACAAGGCAGAGGGCGCGATCGCGGAGAAGTTGCGGACAGGGCAACTTCTCCGTGTGCCTTTTCGCAGCAAGACCGCAAAGGCGTTTGCAATGCGGTTGGAGGAGTTTCCACCTCCCGGAATGCCAGAAGACAAAATAAAATCAGTCTTGGAAATTATTGACGATGCGCCGTTCTTTTCTCCCGCGATGCTGCAACTAGTAAAGTGGATAGCAGCGTACACGCTTTCGCCGATTGAAACATGTCTGCGCACTGCAGTGCCGGCAGCGGTGTTGAAAGACGGTGCCAAGGCACGGGAACAACTATATGTAAACATTGCATGCAGTGCGGCGGACGGGCAAGGGCACTATACGTTAACGCAACGCCAGCAGGCATTGCTGTGCGACATTGCACGTGTAGGCGGCGGATGGTTGCAAGATGTGGTAAAAGAATTCAAGACAACCGTTTCAACGTTGCGGCATCTCGAGCGTGCAGGTGCGCTGGCGATTGAAC
>JAFVCR010000017.1 GCA_017479035.1 Kiritimatiellia bacterium
ATGAAGCGTTGCTGCGAATGCGGCCAGTGCAATTGTTGCAAAGATGCGTTTCATCGGGTGGCTCCTATACAATGAGTCCGTCGTATGCAAGGGCAACGCCCTGCGGGAGAAGTTTCTCGAAATCCCGGTGCAGGACGCGGTGGCACGCATGCGTGAAGTACGTCCTCTTCGCACCGATCTTCTCCGCCGCCGCGAGCGACAGCGAAAGCGTCATGTGCGTGGGATGTATGCGCGGCTCGTCTCCGCGCAGGCAATCCAGCACCAGCACATCCAGATCGTGCAATTTTTCAAGGCTCGCATCGGGGATTTCCCTACAGTCCGGGATGTATGCCATACGGCGGCCGTCGCATTCGAAAACGTATCCGTTCGTGCGCGGGCCGTGCACCACCGGCACCGCCGTCACCTCGATACCGCCCACGCGCACCGCACCTGCTACTGGTGTGAATTCGATTTGCGGACGGTACAAACCCTCGGTGTTCGGCTTGGAGGTAATGTATGGAAATATGCGGTGCAGGTCTGCAATCGTTTCTTCTGCGGCATAGCACGGAATTGGATGGTCGCCATTCAAAGTGTTGAAGCGGCGGATGTCGTCAAAACCAGCGATATGATCCATATGCGCATGCGTTATGAATACCGCATCGGCTCTTGCCACATTGTATTTGAGGCATGCGAGGCGGAACTCCGGCGGCGTGTCCACGATTATCGAAACTCCTCCGCCGCGCACCACCGCACCGCTGCGCAAACGCTTGTCGCGCGGGTCGGACGACGTGCAAACCTCGCAATCACATCCAATCTGCGGCACCCCGCACGATGTCCCCGTTCCAAGAAAAAGCAACTCCATCGCCACTTCCGGAAATTCCAAGCGGATTCGCTGAAATTCGTTGCCGGCAATATCACTCTTCGCCGGCATCCTCCGCAAAGTCCATATCCGGGAAAAGGCGTTTTGCCTTGGCCTCGTACGTATCGAATTTCTTGACGACTGGCTTCACCAAGTTCTTGGCCAGATCCACCGCACTTTCATTTTCGCCGCAAAGCGTAATCAGCGTTAGCGCCGCGCCAAGTTGCCTGTCCGCCCAGCGTTTGGTGTTTGCAAGTTCGCTGCGGAGGTCGCTGCGTTCGCTCTCGCGCCCTTTCACCACGAGGATGCTGATCATCTTGCCGAACAGCCAATCCATGCGCACGCCCTTGTATGCTTCATCGCTGGCTTTGTAGAGTTTTGTCCAGTCCACTTGATAGAGTTTGCCGTCGGGGTTGTACTTGCCCGTTTTAGTATCGTACACGCGGTTCTGGATTGTAAACTGCTTGTCGTTGGAGTCAACTATCATAGTACGCGCCTTGTTGTTGAACTCCAATCCTTTCGCAAACTTCACCAGATGCTTGTGGAAATCCTGCATGATGGTTACCTTCCATATCTGGAAGTCTATTTCATCCGTGCCCTCGCGCGTATCGAACGTTCCCCTCGCCGCCTGCAACTGCTTTATCGCAGGCTCCCAACTAAGGAAGCGCAAACGCCCGCCGACCAGATCCTCGAACGCCGTTTTCGCCTTTTGGATTTCCGCTTCGGCCAGTTCGCGATGCTTCTCCGCCTTCTCCTGCGCACTGCGTTCTTTCTCTTCAGCTTCGGCCTTCGCCTTCTGCTCTTTTTCAATGCGCCGCTGCTCGCGATCTATCTCTTTGCGCACTGCGGCAAGCCGCGTCTTGATCCGGTCGGGGATTGCCTTGGATTTCGCCTGTGCGGTCTCGTTTATTTTTGCGCTGCGTGCAACGTCGTAAACTTCCTTCACGAGTTTTCCTGCCTTGCCGTATAGTTGCGCGGCGGCCTCGTAGCGTGCCGTGATGTCGTTGCGAGCATCTGCGGGCAACGCACCAGCCGCGCCCTCTTCAGCCTGCGCTGCTTCAATGAGCTTCTCCGCATCTGCAATCGCCCCATCCAGTTGCGCAGCAGTGCGGATCGCCGCCGCACGGCAGAGATACGCATCGTCCCACAACGCTAGCAGATCTTTCACGCTCTGCGGCATTGCCACTGCCGGCTGCGCCGCTTCATCCTCGGCTTCGGCACCTTCGCCCGCCTCCTCGCTATCGGCGGACGCTCCCTCTTCAGCCTCCTCTGTAGCAGGTGCGGCATTCTCCGCAGCCACCGCCGCTCCATCTGCCGCTTTGTTTTTCTCGCCTTCAGCCGTTGCAGGCGGTGCATTCGTAGCCGCCGCATCCGGTGCAGGTGCGGGAGCCGGTGCCTCCACCGCTTTGGGCGGAGATTTGGCTTCCGCAAGTTTGTTCGTGAATGCCACTGCTTCTATAATGTGCTGCGATTCATTAGCATCTGGAACGAGCGAGTCGCCAAACGCTTCTCTCATCTCTTTTGTGAGCACCGTGAGAAGATCCGCATTCATTTTCTCGCACGCGCTCTGCGCGGCATCGGCGCACGCCTTGATCTTCTCGTTGTATTCCTTCGCCACGCGGATATTCTCAAGTGCGCTCTTGCGCGCCACCAGCAATACGTCTCGCGTGTCGCTCAACGCGCTTTCTTCCTTGGCTACGGCTGCGGAATGCTGATACCACAAAAGTCCGCCCACAAGCCCTGCAATGGCAAGCGCCACGCCGCCCGCCGCAATGCCTATCATCTTGCCTACGCCCATTCCCTCTTCTTCTTCAGCCGCTTCGAGCGCGGGATCCATGCCAAAACGTCCCGGCAGGATGGCACCCTGCGGTTGAGCCATTCCGGCTTGCGTCGGCACGGCTTGCGTTGCTGCAACGGGCGATGTGATCTTGGGCTTGCGTCCTTTGATGGTCAGTTTCTTCCCGCCGGGTTTCGCGCCGGTCGTCTGGGGAAACTTCGAGAGATAGCGTTTGAAATCGCCAAGCAGGGACTTGTATGTGGGATGGCGGCGGTTGGGCTCCACCTCCAGCATTCGCATGATGATCTCGTCCACTTCCGGCGGGATGTCGGGGCGCAATTCGCTGGGTTTCTTCGGCGGCCCTTGGAAACGCGCCTTCACCACTGCCACGGCATCTTCTCCGTCGAACGGCGGCACGCCTGTCAACGCATGATACAACGTTCCGCCAAGGGAATAGATGTCCGCACGGAAATCCAGTTTCTTCTTGAGGCATTTCTCGGGAGATATGTAGTATGGCGTGCCCCATATTTCGTTGGAATCCGCCTGCATCGCTGCAAGACCAAAATCCACTAGTTTCGCGTTCCCGTCAGTATCGTAAAGGACGTTCTCGGGTTTTACGTCTCCATGCACAAGCCCTGCTTCGGCTGCGATTGAAAGCGCACTTGCAAGCTGTTCGCCCACGCGCATGACGTGCACCACATCGAGCCTCCCCGGCGTTTTCTCCATTTCGCCATCCAGGCTGCCGCCGCTGCAAAGTTCCATTGCAATGTACGGTCTGCCCTCGAAAATGTCGAAGCGGTATATCTGCGCGATGTTCGGGTGCTGGAGTTTGGCGGCCGCCTGCGCCTCTTTTTTGAACTTCTCCACAAACTCCGGATCGTTGCCGAGGCTTGCCAGCATCACCTTGATGGCACATGGCCTGTCCAGCATTTTGTCCTTGCCCAGATACACGCCGCCCATGCCGCCGTGCCCGAGTTCTTTCTCGAGATGGAACGGACCGAAATCCCCGGGACACACAATCGTCGATTCATCAGCCATACAGACCTCCAAAAATCATTTCACGTTTCCCCATCTGTGGGACAATGGCCAGAAAACCCCTCCAGCCACGCCGCGCAGGTTTCCAGCCGGCACCGGTCCCCAATAGCGCGAGTCGAAACTGTTGCGGGAGTTGTCGCCGCACGCATAATACTCCCCTTCTCCAAGGACTGCTTTATCACCCTTGAACTGCAACGTCTTCGCCCCGTCGCGGAAACGGGCATCCTCTGGCAGACGGTATCCGGCATAACGAGGTTCGCTCTCGTGGTAAGCCTCGCAGGATTGTATCTGCCGCACGCGCAAGGGCTCGTCCGGCATCTCGCCGTCTGCATATAGATGCCCGTCTTTTATTTCAAGCGTCTCTCCGGGCAAGCCTGTCATGCGCTTGATGTAATGCGTGCCTTGCTGCAAACCTTCTATGCCCGTAGTGGAGAACACCATCACGTCCCCTCGCTTTGGCATGCGGAAATTCCACAACCAGCGATTGACAAAAAGGAAATCGCCCGTCACCACATACCCGCTCCACAGTTCGTCGCCCTTGTGCACTATGCTGCCAGGCCGCAAACCATTCGGCAGGCGCGGAATTTCATCCGCTACCGGCGCATCGCCCGCAGACCCACGCAACACATCGGTCGGCACGGTCGCAGGATTTATCGGCGAACCCTTCGGCGCGAACCACGCCTGCACTGTGCGCACTGGCCATATGTTCTTCTGCCATGCTGCATGCTCGCGTATCCCGGCCATATTCACAACCACCATATCGTAGTAGCCATCGTTGCGCGGCACGAAACGCAATTCGCCCGTGGCAGGTGCTGTGAAACGCTCGTACATTTTGCCGGTTACAAGCCATTTGCCCCACTTTAGAGGCGTGGTATCGATCCATGTGGCATCTGCCGCAGTGCACGGCTCCGAATGGTTGCCGTAGAGAGTCGGCTGCATGGATCCCGTAGGAATGTTGAACGGTTCGTAGAAATACGCGCGGAACGCCATCGCCACGCTGATCGAGACCACAAGTATATCCAACCACTCGCGCCCGGCGGCAAAGGAACGCGGCCGATCGTATTCCGCCAGCAACTCGCGCATCGTGTTAAGATCGTTTGCGTCTATTGCCGCACGCAACCCGGAAAGGTCTTTTACGTCTTCGTAACTATACAGATAGGTCTTTGCGGACTGCACTAGCAGTTTCGCTTCTTTGCGTTCTCGCCGTTTTTTCGTAAAGGGCAGTGTCATATTTTCCCAACTAAACCATTTTCTCCTTTATTCTAGAATAAAAAGCGAAATTCCGCAAGCAAAATCTTCACGTCGCGAACGCGCGGCTGCTATGGGTGCGCTTGCTTTATTTTTATTGCCGCGCCGCCTCCAGGCGCAAGAGAAAGATCAAGCCTACCGCCGTTGCAAACCTTGAATTTCTTGTGGACATACTTCTGCGGTTCCTCCGCCGAGGCAGCCTCATCCATGAACGCTTCCGCATCATATTCTCCTTCCGGCAGAAAATCAAGTGGAATGGAAACGTTCCATCCGTCCCAATCGCATATTGCAGCCACATGATATGCACCATCCGCCGTTTTACGCACTACTGCGATATTCTTGCCGATCTCCCCAGCCACGGCACGCGTCTCGCTCCATACCGTTGGTGTCTTTGCCATGAAATCGAAGCATTCCTGATTGGCGGAATACATCGCGGGACTGTCGCAAAGCATCTGGAGCGGCCCCGAAAAAAGCGTCATCAGCGCGATCTGGTGCGTACGCGTCCCCTGCGAACCAGGAGCGTGATTCGACGGACGGTAACCGGCGCGGGAGAAATTGCGCATTGCGCCAGGCGTGTAGTCCATAGGCCCTGCAAGCCCGCGGACGTATGGAATGGAGCAGTCGTTTGCAATCATGTCGCTCGAAGCGTCCCACTTCATCTGCTCGAGGCCGAACACCCCTTCGTAGTTCACTATATTAGGATAGGTGGCGTGCAGCCCGGTGGGTTTGAACACGCCGTGGTAGTCCACAAGCAATTTGCGCGCCGCGCACGCCTTGGCGAAACTCTCCAGAAAGCGCACGACCTCCGCATCGTCGCGGTCGAAGAAATCCACCTTGAACCCCACCGCGCCCATCTTTGCGAAATGGTCAGCCACGCGCTCCTCGTCTCCGAACGCCTGCGCCCATGCAATCCACAAAACCACGCCTACGCCGCGCTCCTTCGCGTATGCGATGAGATGCGGCAGGTCGATGTTCTTCTGCACGTTCCAGATGTCCAGCCTCTCGCTCCAGCCTTCGTCCATGATTATGTACGGGACGTTGTTCGCGGCGGCGAAATCGATATACTTTTCGTACGTCGCCGTGTTTATGCCGGCATCGAAACCGGGATTGTCACCGAAATTCCAATCGTTCCACCAATCCCACACCACAAGCCCCGGCTTCACCCACGCAACATCTCCGAGCACGTTGGGCTTTGCAAGCTCGTCCACCATTCTGTTGCCCACAAGCCCCTTCGCATCGTCCGCCAGCATGAACACGCGCCAGGGCAATGCACCGTATCTCCCCTTCACTATATAATCTTCGCGTTCGATGACGCGTATCTTGCGCAGCCGCCTCACCCCTTCTGCCACAGCCTCCTCGCCATCGCCGTCGCCGCGTCTGGCGGGGAATTTCGCAAACACTCCCTTGAGCGTATCGTCCCCGGAACGGACGAAATTCCACCCCGCATACTCGCGCAGATCGCTTTCCGTGAACGCCATCGCCCAGCCGTTCCCCTCCACCGTCACCGGCGCGAAATAGAGATCCGTCCCGCCGTTTGGAATATCCTTCACCGCCAACTTTTCCGCGATATGTTCCCAGGAGTTCTGCAACGCATCGCCGCGCCATGAGCCGTTCGCGTGCTGGATCCATACTTCCTGCTCCGGCGCGACGAAACGCACGTCGGCGGTTTCGTCTTTTATCGTCGCCGTGCCGTCCACGTCCCAGCGATAGGCCACGCCATCGTTGCGTGCGGCAAGCTCCACGCGATGCGGCGTGGTTGCATCGAGCGCCACGGGGCACGGCATCGTCACGGGGCGGCCGTCGCGGAAAATCTGCACCGTCTCGCCGAACGTGCTTTTGAGATGCCGTATCTTGTTGCGCCCATCCGGCGAAACGGCTTCATTGTAATGGTATGCGGCGCGGTCCACGGCGCGGCGTATCGCATCGGCACGATCCTGCGGCATCTTCTCCGGCTGGTATGCAATTTGTTTCGCCGCCGTGCCGAAAAGCGCGCGCATCCACACGAGCGCCTGCAGGTATTCGCCGTCGCGGTTGAGATGGATTGTGTCGCCGGGCGTTCCCACCACATCGCCTCCGACCGGGTTTGCACGGAACTCCTGCACCGCAGGCCCCGTCGGAATTATCCGCAATCCGCGCCGCGCCGCCCATTCGCCCGCCGCCTCGTGGATGCGTGCGGCCATGCCGCTCTGGTCAAATCCCCACTTGCCGCCGGGCGCGATGCGTGAATCGCGTTCGTTGTAGCTCCACGTTTCCTGGAATACGATTTCCGCTTGCGGCGCGAGCCTGCGTATCTCTGCTATCACTTCGTCGCCGAACGGATTGTATGTCTTTGGGTTCCAGCTTGCGGGGCTTGCCTGTTGGATGGTTACAATGTCCCATCTGTCGGCTGCGAGCATTTCGGCGATCGATGCCTTTTCCGCAAAAGCCGGCGCGGATCCCGAAGCGTAGCTCCACCTTATGGAATAGTCTTTCGCATCGTTTTTGATGTTCTTCGCGTGACGTTCGAGCGAGCAGCCGCCGATATACATCGATGCGATGTCAAGCGTGACTCCCGCGCTTTTCGCCACCTGCGGAATGTTGCGCATCACGGAAATCGAAAACGAATTGCCTATCATCAGCACCTTGAGCGGCTTCGGCGGAGTGGTCGCTTTCCCGGAAACTCCCAGCGTGAAACCTTCGTTGTAGTTCTGCGGCGTTTTCGCAATATCCTCCCTGCCCGCGCCGCGCCTCATGCGTTCCTTGAGCGCGTCGAGATGTTCCGAATATATCTCGCGCGGCGTGCAACCAAATTCCTTGCACAACGCAGCCGCCATGCCCACGACCTCGCCCATCATCCCGCAGGTGCGCATCACGCGCAGCGTCCCCAATGCGGCGTGGGTCGCGGAAACATCCCTCCCGGCCATAAACAGGTTCGGCACGTTGCGCGAATAGAAACATCTATACGGAACCGGCACCGATTTGCACTTCTTGTGCACCGTCGCGGCACGGAACGATTCGCCGTCGAACCCCGTATCCGCCGCGCCCTTCGGCGTGTGCAAATCCACCGCCCAGCTTGTCAGGCAAGTGCCATCGGGATAGTAAAGCTCCTCCTCGATGTCGTGCTCGTCGAACACAACATCCCCCAGGAGTCTGCGGCTCTCGCGCCGTCCCGCGACCTGTGCCACCCATTCAAGTTCTTTCGCGGCGAACGCGTCTTTCGTCTCCGGCGAATTCTTCACGTGCGCCCAGTTGGAATATGCAACGAGCATCCCGTAGTCCCTGATTCTCTCCGCATCCTTCACCGGGTCGCGCCCGATGCCGGTCTCCCAATCCCAGTCGCCCTTCATCGCCGCAGTCGCGTTGCCGTCCGTGAAAGTCAGCATCCAGTCTTTCGCTGCAAACGGAACCTCCGCCTCCGCATCCCTCGCCCGCCATTGGATCGACGCACCCATAGTCATCATGTCTCCGGTTTCCGGAGCGGAGGTCTCGCCCGTTTCCGCCTTTGATTAGCGCCCCATGCGCAAATCCGCTCCCGCCATCGCGCCGAGCGTTCCATCCCCCGTTGCATCCACGAAAAGCGGCGCGGCGAATATATGCGCATCGCCCGTTCTTACGTTCACCGCCTTCACGGATTTTATCGCATCGCCATCCTTCACGCACCCTGTCACCTTCGTGTTCAGATAAAGATCGATATTCTTTTCGGCCTCGATCAGTTTCAGTTTTTTTTCATCCCCGTAATTTTCCGCAGCCTCCGCATTGCCCTCCTTGCCCGGCCCGAACTCCGCCACAACATCCCCCAATCGCGGATACGGCCCCATGTTCTGCCTCCCGCCGAGATGCACGCGCACTTCGCTTGAATTGTTCCCGCCAAGCACCGGACGATCCTGCACGAGCGCGACTTTCAATCCATCCCGCGCTGCCGCTATCGCCGCGCACATTCCCGCCACGCCGCCGCCGGCCACCACGAGATCGTAATTTGCCGTCTCCGCCGCTTTGCCGTCTCCAGTCTTCAAATCCGCATCCGCGCACTGCACACCGCCCAACACGAATTTTATCTTGTCCACCCTGCCGTCGAATCCTGCCAGGTCGTGCAATTTTATTTCGTGCGTTCCCTTTTCGAGTTTCACCGCGCCGATTTTCTGCCACTGCCAACCCTCGCCGGCGGCATCGCCTCCCGTGCCGATCCGCTCGCCGTCCACGATAACATCGAACACTCCCGCCGCCGCCGCGCTCCACGGCGCGGTCCAGTTCATTGTGCGCGCGAAGAGATCGTATTCTCCGGCCGTTTCTATCTCGAACGTCCCCGTCGCATCCGCCACGGGTTTGCCGAGTCCATGAGCCAGCAGATATGGAGACCCCATCTGTTCGGTAAACTGCGCATCGAGCGACCATCCGCCAAGATCGTCAAGCCTCTCCGCCTCCACAACAACCGCTCTCGCGCTCTGTTCGCCCTCAAACTCGAACGGCCCTACCGGCAACGCATTTGCACCATACAATCCCCCTTCCCACGGCTCCGAAAAAAGATAACGCAATTTCACCGGCCGCTCCACCTCCGGCGAAAACACCTCGATCTTCGCGCCAAAATCCTTCCACGCGTTGAACCCGGCAATCTCCGCCTTGTGCCACACGCCGTCCGCACCCGCAAGCTCGAATGCCGTCCTGCCGGAAAAATCGTCGTTGTAGAGATACACGCCCTTGTCGAACGTCAATGCGAAACGGCCATTCTCCAAAACAGAATGCGCAACCACCCGCGCCGGCTCGTCGTCGATCGACGCGAAACCGTAATCGCGTTTGAGCGCGTGCAGCGCAAGCCGCTGCGCCACCGTCTCCTTGTCGTTCGGATGGATGTCGCTGCCGTTCCCCGCATCCGCAAGCGTGACGAGCGCGGCGTTGGGATTCTCGTCGGCAAACCGCTGC
>JAFVCR010000127.1 GCA_017479035.1 Kiritimatiellia bacterium
GATAGAGTTTCTCCTTCTTCGCCTTCGCCAGCTCCTTTTTGGCGATTTCCTTCAGCTGCGCGAGTTCCTCCGCCGGAAGTTGCATCCCAGCCGTCTTCTGGATTTCCGCATCTGTCAAATCCGGCAAGTCCGTGAACTTCCCTCCTGCACTGACCGCATCGATCCGCCGTGCGATTTCGTCCGACAATCTCCTTGCCGTCCGTGCTATCGCCTCCGCGCGCACTTCCGCCGCCCGTTCCGTCTCCGCCTTGATCGTGACGGTGATGTCGTTATAGACGATTGTTTTCTTTGCAGTCCCGCCCGCGCATCCTACAATGGACGCAACGGCCATTACAGCGGCGACACGCGCCAAACTTTTCTTCATTCGTTTTCCGCCTTTCCGCTTGGCATGCCGCTTGGCATGCCGCTAAAAGACGGCACACTTGCTGATTGTAACTGACGCAATTATATCATGTTCAAGTTATTTTTGCAATACCGGATTTCTGCAGTTCGTTCGTTCGCAATTTCATGCAAGCCCCGAAGCGGTTACAAGCATACAGTGCCACTACAAAATGCTATGGCCATAGCCGCGAAGCGGCGGCAATAATGCACGCGGATGAATCGGCACGGCAAACCCATTCAAGCCGCGAAGCGGCGGCAAGAATATAGTGCCGTAGCGAATACACACGATACAGCCGCGAAGCGGCGGCAAGAACACAGACGGGGGTGGAGCGAAGCGCAACCCCCTGTACAACGATAACAATATCGGAGCCGAGAACCGGCGACAGACTATCACCTATTCTGCCGCATCGGTGCACACATACGGGGAATATGCGCCAGACGCAACGCCTGCGATGGCTATTGGTAGAAATCTCTTCATGCGGCGATTATATCAAACAACGCAAATGCAGTCAATGCGCACGGCGCAATTTCACTCTTTCGTGTATATGGTGCTTGTGTGCGGCGTGTGCTAGAATCGCGGCATGAAAAAGTTTGCGGTTTTGGGATATGGGGTTGTTTATGCGTTTGCGGCGTTCGCGCTTATGGACGACGCAGAGGCGTTTGCCCGCGCAAGGGAGCGGCTCGGCAAAATGACGCTCGACGAAAAAGTCCTGCTCGCCGGAGGCTCGGGGACGATGACGCTTGGCGCAATCGAACGCGTAGGCATCATGGGCGAATGGACATTCTCGGACAACTCGTCCGCCGTGCGCAGGTCGCTCGATCGCTGGACGTGGGACAATGCCGGAGACGCCGCAGAACAAATCTCGACCTCTCTCCCCACCATGAGCGCACTTGCCGCCACGTGGAATCGCGACCTTGCGCGTCTGCACGGCGAAACGCTCGGCTCGGAGGCTCGCGCACGGGGAGTCGACCAGATTCTCGGCCCCGGCGTGAACATCATGCGCACGCCTCTTTGCGGGCGCAACTGGGAATACCTTGGCGAAGACCCCGCGCTCGCATCGGCGATGGCGCGTGGCATCGTGGAGGGTGTGCAGTCGCGCGACGTGGCGGCTACGGTAAAACATTTCTGCCTCAATAGCCAGGAATGGAACCGCAATAACGTCGATACCGTTTGCGACGAGCGGACGCTGAACGAAATCTATCTCCCCGCATTCCGCGCCGCGCTGCTCGAAGGCGGGAGCCTCGGCGTGATGAGCGCATACAATAAAGTCAACGGCGCGTGGGCTAGCGAGAACGCATATCTCCAGCGCGGCATCCTGCGCGACAGATGGCACTTCCCCGGGATGATCGTCACCGACTGGGGCGGACAGCACTCCACGGTGGATTGCGCATTGAACGGCGGCGGGGTCGAGATGAATAGAGGCGACGACCTGCGGTATTTCGTGCGCCCTGTCGAGGGCAAATATCCGCTTGCGGATGCGGTGCGGCGCGGCGACGTGCCGGAGGCGGCACTCGACGAAATTGCGCTGCACACTCTCTATGTGATGGAGAAGGTGCATTTCTTCGCGCCGGAGAAACGCGCACCGGGCGAGCGCGACACCGCCGCGCATCGCGCCGCCGCGCTGGAGATTGCGCAAGAGGCGGCAGTCCTTTTGAAGAACGACGGCGGCGTTCTGCCGCTCGACAAGTCGCGGACGCGCAAACTGCTTGTGATAGGTCGCCTTGCAACGTCCGAAGCCTGCCGCAAAGGCTGGAGCATGGAAGGCAACCCGCCTTACGAAATAACTCTCCTCGATGGATTGAAAGAATATCTCGGCGAGGAGGCCGTTGCGCTCGCGCCGCTTGTGGCGGGCGACGAAGCGGCGGCGGCAGTCCATCCCGTCGAGGCGGACATGGCAACGTTCGACACCTCCGCACGCGACATGGGCATGAGCGTCAAGGCGTGGAAGGCGACCTACTGGAAAGGCCGCGACCAGGCGGGCAGCCCTGCGGCGGAAGGTTTCACGCGCAAGGTAGATACCGACTGGAAAGGCGAAGACCCCGTCCCCGGTGTGAAGGCGTGGGATTTTTCGGCACGGTTCGAGACGCGGCTCGTTGCGCCGGAGGAAGGGGAGTTCATCTTTTCCGTGAAGTGTTCGGAGGGCAGCGGCGCGAGGCTGTTCGTCGATGGCGCGATTGCAGGCGACGAATGGGATGGCGGCGCGGGTAAGGGCATCGCAGCAAAAATCTCACTGCGCAAAGGCGAAGAGAAACGCGTCCGCATCGATTACCGTTCGGGCGGCGCGGAATCGGTATGCAGGTTCGGATGGATATTGCCCTCGGAGCGGACGATGTCCGTGCAGGAGGTGAAAGAGGCGGCACTGGCGGCGGATGCGGTCGTGATTGCAACGGGTACGGAAATCGGCCACGGGCGCGGAATGGAATGCGAGGGCGGCGACAGGCCGGACATGAAACTCCCCATCGGACACGATGCGGCGATAGAGGAGATTCTTTCGTGGGGGATTGAAAACACGATTGTCGTGAACCGCAGCGGCGCACCGGTCGAGATGCCGTGGGCGCGGAAGGCAACGACGATTCTGCACACGCCCTATCTGGGACAGGAGGCGGGACGAGCCGTTGCGAGAATCCTTTTCGGCGAGGGAAATCCGTCGGGACGCCTCGCGTTCTCGTGGCCTGTTCGCTACGAGGATACGGCGGTTGCGCGGAAAGGCTCTTATAATGAAGCGAAGAGCGTCTTCAACGAACGCTTCTACACTGGCTACCGCTGGCACGACAAGGAAGGCATCGCGCCGCTCTTCCCGTTCGGGCACGGGCTTTCCTACACCGCGTTCGAGTGGGGAGAGTTGCGCACGGACGGAACGAAGATTTCAATTCCCGTGACAAACACGGGTTCGCGTCCCGGCAAGGAGGTGGTGGAGATTTACGTTGCGCCGGTTGAGCCGGCTATCGAGCGTCCTGTGAAAGAACTCAAGGGATTTGCAAAGATACTCGTTGCACCGGGGGAGACGCGCATTGCCGAAGCGGAACTTGGGTTGCGGGATTTTGCATATTACGATGATTTCCTGCATTGCTTCCGCACCGATGCTGGACGCTATCGCATCCTCGCGGCGGCAAGCGCGGGTGATGTCCGTGCAGAGGCGGTCGTGGAAATCCCCGAAACCGTCCTCTTCGCAAACTGACACAAAATAATATCAACCACGAAATACACGAAAATTGAAAGACGTTTCGTGTATTTCGTGGTTGTTAATTTCACCCTTTCGTGTAGTAGTTGCGCCGGGCGGGATTGTGCTATACTAGTGCCATGATTGGCAGTATCTACAGATTGGGACTTGTTGCGGCATTGGCGGCGGGGCTTTGCGGCGCGGCGCACGGCGCGTCGGTTGTTAAGATTGAAGGCTCGCACGGGCATTGGAGGCTTGTGCGCAACGGCAAGGACTATTTTATTCGCGGCGCGGGCGGGGTGAAGGATATTGCCGGGTTTGCCGCGATGGGCGGCAACTCCATCCGCACGTGGGGAGCCGACAGGGCGAAGGACGACCTCGACCGCGCCGCAGAACACGGCGTCACCGTGATGCTCGGCTTTTGGCTTGGCCACGCGGAACACGGCTTCGACTACACGAACGAGGCCGCGCTCGATGCGACGCTTGCGGAAATCCTGCGCACGGTCCGCGAAGTGAAAGACCACGACGCGCTTCTCTGCTGGGCGTTGGGCAACGAAATGGAACTTGGCAATCCGCATCAGGAGGAAATGTGGCGATTCATCGACCGCGCCGCAGAAGAGGTGAAGAAGATCGACCCGAACCATCCCGTATGCACCGTTGTGGCGGAAGTCTGGCCGGACAAGATAGAGGCGATAAACCGCCTCTGCCCGCATCTTGATTTCCTCGGCATAAACAGCTACGGCGGTTCGCATTCGGTGGGGGAGCGATGGGCGGCTGCGGGGAAGATGCCGTATGTCCTCACCGAATACGGTCTTTTCGGCGTGAACGAAGGCGGCGCGACCGCGTTCGGTGCGCCCTTCGAGCCTACGTCCACCGCCAAGGCGGACTGGATTGCAAAGACCTACGCTACTTCGATTGCGGCATACAAAGGCACGTGGTGCCTTGGCGCGTATGCGTTCGTATGGGGCGTGAAGGTGGAAGGCACGCCTACCTGGCACGGGATGCTTCTTGCAAATGGCGACATCCTCGCGGCGGCGGAAACGGTGCAGACGAAGTGGGGCGTGAAGAAACCCCGCAACCACGTTCCGCGCATCGAGCCCTTGAGCGTCGATCGCCTCGAAGTGGATTCGCCCGGCGATACCGTGGAAGTGAAAACCGCCGCGAGCGATGCGGACGGAGACAAACTCACCTGGCGTTGGGCGCTCATCGACGAGAACGGCTACTACGGCGATACGGGCCTTGGCGGCGCGGCGCCCAAGGGCTACAAGAACATCCTCGCATCGGGCAAAGGCACCGGCAACGTGAAAGTGAAACTGCCAAAAGAGGGGATCTTCCGGCTTTACGGATATGTGTTCGATGGCAAAGGCGGCGCGGCGTTCGCGAACGTCCCGCTGAAATGCAGAGGGAGGTAGGATGAAATGAAACGTATTCTATGTACGGCGGCGGCGATTGCGGCATTGCCGCTTGCGGCGGCTCTCTCCGGCGCGAAAATCGCAGGCGTGGGCAGAACCGTGAACGGCATGCCGGACGAGGAAGTGAGCTGGGTCGAAACGTCGCGTGAGTGGGATGTGATGTCGCTCTTCGACGGGCGGCTCGACACCTGCTACACCAACAACTTCGCCGAACCAGCGAACGCGGTCGTCTTCGATGCGCTCGCCCCGCGCTCGCTCACCGGCTGGCGGTTCTGCCGAGGCACAGACGAGTCCCGCGCCGACGGAGATTTGTATGTAGTCCTCTACGGCTCTAACGACGGCGAGACATGGACGGAACTGACGCAGCCCACCACAAGCGTCGTGAATGTTGCCGGCATTTCCGGATTCACCAACCAGTATTCCGAATTCGAGTTCCCCGAACCCACGGCACCCTACCGCTACTTCAAGATAACGACCGCCTACTACACGTCTTCGTGGCCGGACTGGAACGGATGGCAATTGGTGCGTTCGTTCGATTCCTCGAAAGGCAAAGACGGCTACCAGGGGCTTGATTTCCGCGAAATCGAATTGTGGTCTAACGATCTTGCGCCCGTTGCGGACGTGCCGCAGGCGGACGGCGATACGGTCACCCTTTCCGGGCATCTTGCAAATGCGCCGGAGGGAACGGCAAGAATAGAAGTATGGTGCGGGAAGAAGTCTTGCGGAGACGACCTTGCCGCATGGCGGAAATCCGCCGCCGTACTCGCGCAGACAAGGGCAGACGTTGCAAGCGGCGGGGCATTTTCGTTTTCATTCGCCAATCTCCCGGGCGGGACGTACCATTGGCGCATTTTTGCAGTCGCCTCCGATGGCACGGCGGCCTCGTGCGGCGAAACGCAACCGTTCACAATCGGCACGACTGCGGCCTATCCGCCGATGTATGTGAATTCCAGCGACGTGTGGGACGCATACGACGGCAACACAGACACTTACCCCGACAACGCCAACATCAAATGGCAGATTTTCGACGTCCGCAACTTTTACACCGAACGCGACGCGCTGACTTCGCTTCGTCTCTGGCCGCGCACGGACGGCAGAGTCGAGTGGTGGAGAATGCGCGGCTTGAAGGTCTATGCGAGTTTCGCAAGCAATGTGGAGTTGAGCGCGTTCGATGCCACGGGCTATCCCGCCGAAGGCCATGAACTGCATTACGATTATGACCACCACACCGATGCCGTCGAGCCAGACGGCTTCGACTGGCAGCTTGTGGCAACCGGCGAAACGTTCACTTCGCAGGAGCCTCGCAAAATCGTGGAAGTCCCGCTGCCGGAATTTCCAAAGCCGCCGACATTCATAAAAATCGCCGGGATATATCGCGGCAACGTCAAGGAAATCGAATTCCGCACGCTCCACACCAACAAATTCCTCTGCATAATAATAAGGTAAAGCCATGTCCCTCTCTTCCGCCGCGCCGCGTCTGCGCGTTTCGATGCTTGCAATTCTTCCGCTGGCGGCTTTCGGCGCCGGTGCGCAATGGATTTGGTATCCGGGCGACCGCGAAATCGCCCTCGGCAGCGAAGTGCAGATGCGCCGCATCGAAAAAGGCGAGCCGGATTGCGTGATCTGGCCGGAATACAGTCCCTGGCGGCAGGTGACGTTCGGCTGCGGAGTCTATCTCGAAAAGCCCGAAACCGTGCGGGTGGACGTCGAAGGCGACGCATACATCTTCACTTCGATTGACGACCAGAAACTCGCCGTGAAGGACGGCAAAATGACGCTCCCCGCCGGCGGCTACTGGCTCTCGGCGCGTGTCTACAACGCCGTCCGCGCCCCGGCGATACGCATCGAAGGCGAACACGTCAATACAGACCCCGGCTGGAAAGTCCGCTGGTCGACCTGCGACCAGTCCGATGCCGCGTTCGCGCCCGACTGCATCGCGCCGGACGAAAAACCCTCCGCCTTCCGCATGGCTCTGGAGAGGCGCACTCCCGTGTGGCAGAAGAGCGATGCGGACGGCATCATTGCCGACTTCGGCCGCGAGACGTTCGGCTTCGTGATCTTGAAAAACGTCACGGGCGCGGGCAAAGTGCGCATCGTCTATGGCGAGTCGCTCGAGGAGGCGAACGCCGGCGAGGACGTTGACGTGTGGGAGGCTCTTCCCCTTGCCGCCGCCGCAGAACACCGCCTTGCCGTATCGCGTGCGTTCCGCTACATCCGCGTCACGCCGCTTGAGGGCGACGTGCAGGTGGGCGGCCTTGAAATGGAATACGAATATCTCCCGCTCGCGTATCGCGGCGCGTTCCGTTGCAGCGACGGCGAGTTGAACAGGATATGGGACGTTGCCGCATACACTCTCCACCTCACTACGCGCGAGTTCTTCCTCGACGGCATCAAGCGCGATCGCTGGGTGTGGTCCGGCGATGCCCGCCAAAGTGCGTTCATGGACTACTATCTTTTCGCCGACGGCGACGTGGTGAAGCGCACTCTGTGCCTCCTCGGCGGCAAGGATCCCATTTCTTCGCACGTCAACACCATAATGGACTACACCCTGTATTGGCTTATGGCCGTGGGCGAGTATTACCTCTACACGGGCGACGCGGCGTTCTTGAAAGAGATTTGGCCGAGAGTGAAAGCGCAGACCGATTTCTGCCGCTCGCTGACCGACCGCGACGGCTTTATCGTGGATCGTCCCGGCGACTGGGTTTTCATCGATTGGACTCCGGAGCCGGTCTCCAAAAACGGCGGCGCGTGCGCGTTCGAGCAAATCCTCTTCGCCGAAGCGTTGAAGACATCCGCGCTCGTTGCGCAAATCGCGGGAGACGATGCAAGCGGCGCAATCTATCTCCGCGAAAGCGAAACCTTGCGCCGGAAAATCGTCCCGGCATTCTGGAGCGAGAAGGATTCCGCGCTTCTTTCCTTCAAGGACGGCAAGACCGGCGAACTGCGCGACCTCACGCGCTATCCCAACATGTTCGGCCTCTTCTACAAGTATTTCGACCCCGCCACCGCAAAACGCATCGTGGACGGCGTGATTCTGAACGACGGCGTGATGCGCATCACAACTCCCTATATGCAGTATTACGAACTCGAGTCGCTCTGCTCGCTTGGGATGCAGCAGCGCGTCACGCGCCGCATCAAGGACTACTGGGGCGGAATGCTCGCGCTCGGCGCAACGAGTTTCTGGGAATACTACGACGCGAACGAAACCGGCAGCCAACACTACGCAATGTACGGCCGCCCGTTCGGGAAATCGCTCTGCCACGCATGGGGAGCAAGCCCGGTGTATCTTTTCGGCAGATACTACCTTGGCGTGGAGCCGACCGCACCAGGATTCTCCGAATACGAAGTAAAACCGAATCTCGGCGGACTCGACTGGATGGAAGGCTCCGTCCCCGCGCCGTTCGGGGAGATAAAAGTTTCGGTGAAAGACGGAACCGTGCGCGTCCGCTCCTCCGGCGGCAAAGGAACATTGATCCTCCCCTCCGGCAAACGCATCGCCATCCCCCCGCACACAACCCTCACCGCACCATTCTAACGCATAGCCGTACTGTGGGGGCGCGGGCGTCTCGCCCGCGGTCGCCGTGCGGAGCACGGCTTGCAAAACGCGGCGCAGCTGCGAAGCGGCTGCGGTCGTGCATTTCTCTGCGGCTCTGCGGTAAAATTTGTTTCCCGCTCACGCGCAAGAATTGTGGTGCAAAGAGGAGGTGGATGTGATATAATCGGGGATAATGATGCGGAGAGGGATGATTATCGTTATATTTGCGGCGATCCTTGCGCAAGGCGCGAGGGTGATGGCGGGCGTTGCAGAGCTCCGCGCCGCAGACCCCGCCGCAACGCCGCCCGTCCATCTAGAGGCGATGGTAAGCGGGGTGTATCCTGCCACTGATTCCCGTGAATTCACGATTGCCGATGCGGCCTCTCCAAACGGCGCGGGGATATACGTCCGCGCACACGGCGCGTATGTGGAGGACGTGACGGGGGCTCTTGCGCCGGGGGATTTGATAGAACTCGACGGCAAACTCGAGCGCGGGGAATTCGCGCCGATACTCCATGTGTTCCATTTCAAGCGCACGGGGCGCGTCGCGCTGCCGTCTGCGCCAGAGAGGGCGTTTGCGGAACTTGCCGGGGGCGCGATGGATTCGCAGCGCGCGAGATTGCGCGGCGTGGTGCAGAGCGTCGAGACCACATCCCTGCGCACGGTGTGCGAGATACGCGCACAGGGCGGGGTGGTGCGCATTGTGATGCCGCCGCGAGACGGCGTGGAGGTCGATTGCGAAGTGGAGGCGCAAGGCGTGGCGGGGTCGCTTTTCAATGCGCGTGGCGAATGGATCGGCGCGACGCTTGTGGCGAGCGCGGCGGAAGACCTTGAAATAATCGCGCCCGCGCCGGAAGCCGCGCCGCTCGTGGCGTTGGGGGAGATTGCGAATTGGGCGAACGGGCTTGATTTCCATCGCAAGAGCGTGCGCGGGACTGTGACGTTCGCCGGGAAGGGCTGCATATTCCTGCAGGACGCGAACGCCGCCGCGCTGAAGGTGAATCTGGCTGTGGGAGTCGCACCGCCGCAGCGCGGGGACGAAGTGGAGGCGACGGGTTTCGCGGCGCAGGGGCGCTCGTTCGCGGAACTTTCAGAGGCGGTGGTGCGAACTACGGGCAAGGGCAAAGAGCCGGATGCAATCGCAATCGCCTCAACGCCGCCATACCGTCCGCCCTCGGCGGCGGAGCCCGTGATGGAGACGCTGGACGGATGCCTTGTGGAAATCGATGCGCGGCTTGCGGCGGTGCGGGAAGACTCGCGGACGATGTATCTCGACTTTGACGGGCGGACGGTGGAGGCGCGTCTGCCGGATGGTGCGGAGATGGAAAGCCTTGCCGCGCTGCCGGCGGAGACGGCCGTAAGGGTGCGCGGGATATATCGCATTGCGGAGGACGTGCGCACGGTGGATTGGGAAGCGTGGAACAGGCCGATACGCTTCGAGCTGCTGTTGAGGGGCGCGGAGGATGTGGCGTTGCGTCCCGACGAGCGGTTTATCGGCCCGATAGCGATGCGGCACCTTAAGCGCATCGGCGGTGGAGTGCTTGCGGCGTTGTTTCTTTTGATGGCTGTGCAGGCGGCGTTGCACCGTCTTTCGCTCTTGGCGCAGGCGCGGCGTTTCCGCGAAAGGGAAATCGCCATTGCGGCGGCGGAGGAGGAACGCAAGCGCGTGGCGGCGGATCTGCACGATTCGCTGCAGCAGAATCTCACGGCGGCGGCGTTGCAGCTGGAGGCGTTGGCGGCGCGGGAGGCGGGGGGAGGACGCGACGCGCTGAATCTTGCAGGGGAGATACTTTCCGCCGCGAGGAGCGACGTGCATTCGATCGTGTGGAAGTTGCGCAACGGCGCGGACGAGCCGCTTGCCTCTGCGCTGGAGCGCGATCTTGCGGCGGTGCGCAGAAGCGGGATGGACGTGCGGCTTGTCGCTTCGGGCGTGCCGGAAGTATCGCGGGAGGTGGCGGAGGCTACGCGGATGATTGTGAAGGAGGCTCTCGCAAACGCGTTGCGCCACGGCAAGGCGAAGAGTGCGCAGGTCGTGCTGGGCGGGGAGGAAGGGGATTTCTTCTTTTCGGTGACGGACTACGGGTGCGGGTTCGACGTCGCGGCGGTGCGCGAGGCGCGGGAGGGGCATTTTGGACTTGCGAACATCGAAAAGCGCGTTAGAGACCTTGGCGGCACGGTGGAGATAATGTCCGCCGCCGGCAGGGGAACGAGAATCGAGGCGCGAATGCCGCCCGGCGGGAGAAAATAGATGACGGACGTGATGATAGTCGACGACCACGCGGTCGTGAGGATGGGCTTGAAGGCGGTATTTGCGCTTGAGGGCGATATGCGCGTCGTGGCGGACGTGGGGACGGCGGACGAGGCGCTTGATTTCCTGCGCACGGGGAAGATAGATGTTGCGATAGTCGATTTGCGCTTGGGCGCGGGGATGGACGGCACGGAACTCATCCGCAGGATTGCCGGGATGGGGGATAGGCCGCGCACGCTAGTTTTCTCCACGTTCGATTCGGAGGAGGACGTGTTCCGGGCGATCGAGGCGGGGGCGCAGGGGTATCTGCCGAAGCAGTCGTCGGGAGCGGAACTTGCGGCGGCGGTGAGGCGCGTGGCGGCGGGGGAGAAGTGCATTCCGCCGCAAATCGCCGCGAAACTGCGCGAGCGCAGCGAAAAGCCTGTTTTGTCGGCGCGGCAGCTGGAGATACTTGGGTTTCTCGCATCGGGGATGGCGAACAAGGAAATCGCGCAAAAGGTGTTCGTGTGCGAGGACACGGTGAAGACGCATC
>JAFVCR010000128.1 GCA_017479035.1 Kiritimatiellia bacterium
CCCAGAAGGGGCGATAATAACAAAGACGGGGGTGAAGCGCAGCGTAACCCCCGGGCGTCAGAGCATAAAGCCTCACACAAAGTCCACACCCCCGTAACATACAAAACAAAAAAAACAAGCCCCGAAGGTGTGGCAGAATATGCTCCTTATACACTCTTGCACTTGGACGATACACGCTTATCCCGGATTTTGGATTCCCCGAAATAGTTAGCAGTTTGAGTTTTCAGTTGTCGCGCTGCGTCCATAACTGCACACGGCAAATCCTCCGCGGGCGAGACGCCCGCGTCCCCACAGTACGCGCTCAGATGAGGAAATGAGCGATGCGAGATTGAAAGTATCGATACTTTGTAATGAAAGTATCGATACTTCGGAGCAAAAGTATCGATACTTCTTGTGAAAAGTATCGATACTTTCAACTGGAAGTATCGATAGATCGAATATAAAGTATCGATACTTTCAATCTCGCCGCAGTATGGCGGCAGGTTGAAAATAGGTATTTCGGGATTATGGAATGGGTATGCGCGGCGTTTGTTACAGCTGCGCTAGGATGGCGAGCACGAGGTTCCCGGCGCGGAAAAGACTGTTGGCGGAGACGTGCGCCATAGTATCTGCGGGAGTGTGCCACCATGAATTGTCCGGGCCGTAGTCGAAATCTATTAGATCGATTGCGGGGATGCCGGCATCGAGGAAGATGGAAAAATCGTCGCGCACGCGCTCGCTTGCCAGTGTTAAGAGGTTCGGCTCGCCGATTTTGCGTGCAGCGGCAACTGCGAGATTTTTGAGGTGCGGAGTGCCGTTGGAGGGAATTTCGATGTGCAAATCGGCATCGCCCAGCATATCAAGCCCGATTGCTGCGGCAACGGGCATATCCAGCAGGTTCAATGCGTGCACGGCATGCCGCGCGCCGTGGAAGCCGTCATGCGGAGCATATTTGCGCCGGCATTCCTCGCCGTCCGTCCACAGGCACAACACGTTGAAATTCTCGAGAGGGGATGCGGCGAGTTTCTCCGCAATCGTCAGCATGAGAGCGGTGGTGGAAGCACCGTCGTTTGCGCCGGTGAAACCTCTGCCGATGCCGGGTTTGGTGTCGAAATGCGAGATCAAAACGACCCACGCGCAACGCTCCGGACTGTTCGCGGCGGGAATGGAGCAGGTGACGTTGCAAAACGTCTTTTCGCCTTCCGGAGTAGCATCGCGGAAGTAGTGCATGTCCGCATCGATATTGGACGCAAGGAGTTTGTGCGCAATCCACTCCGCCGCCTGCAAACCTTGCACGGTGCCGCCGTCGCGCGGCGTATGTTTGCGGCAGAGTTCGTTGGCAAGTGCGCGGGCGCGGTTTGCATCATCCTGCGAGAAGGGGAGATTCGCGCTTGCGGCTGGTTGGGCGGCGCGGTTGTTTATCCGTAACGATGCAAGCGATATTGCATCGGCACTCGCCGCAAGCGCAAGCGTTACCGCAAACAAACGCAACGCCGCGCGGAGTGGCGGCGCTGCAATGTTCCGCTTCGTGAATGGCGGAGTGTTGGTTGCCGGGCGTTTCAACCTTGTCAATCTATCTTCACGCCGATAATGGAGAGGAGGCGGTCGAGGTCGTCATTGTCGATGAAATCGATTTCAAGAAGACCTTTGGAACACTTGCCGTTGGCGTGGGTAATGCCGCTTTTCAGGCGCACTGCGCACCCTGTATGGCGGCGGATGGCATCCGTGAGAGTGCGGACGTAGTTGTCGCTCATGTCCGGCGTGCCGCGCCGCATCGGTGCGACAGGGACGTTGCGTTTTGCAATGCGCGATTCAAGTGCGCGAACCGTGAGACCTTCGTTGACGATTGCGCGTGCATCGAGGATGCGCATCTTTTCGTCTTCCTCGGAGAGGAGCACTTTCGCATGGCCGGTGGAGATGAGATTCTGCGTGAGCAGTTGCTTGACTTCGTCCGGCAATTCCAAAAGGCGCAATGCGTTTGCTATGGAAGGGCGGCTCTTGCCGATGCGTTCGCTGAGGTTTTCCTGCGTGAGGTCGAATTTGTCCAGCAACAGGCGGTATCCTTCGGCCTCTTCTATCACATTCAAGTCGCGCCGCTGGATGTTCTCAATGAGCGTCCACTCTGCCGCTTTCTGGTCGTGCGCATCCACGAGCACTGCGGGGACCTTCTTCAACCCGGCGATGACGCTCGCACGCAAACGGCGTTCGCCCGCGATGAGTTCGTACTTGCCGTCCGTGCGGCGGCGCACTACAAGCGGCTGGATCACGCCGTTGGACTGTATCGAATCGGCCAGTTCCTTGAGTGCGTCCTCGTTGAAATCGGCGCGCGGCTGCCACGGGCTGCGTTCGATGTCAAGCGGCGGGATTTCCACAAGCGCGCTCCCGTCGGGCTTCGGCGCGGACGGGGGCGGCGGCAGGACGGTTTGCGCAGATGCCACGGGCGCGGCAGTTGGCGCTACCTGTTCTACCGAGCCGGCCATCGGCGCAGGAGAAAGCAAATTGAGATTGTCCAACCTGCGGCCAAGCCCGCGCCGTATCTCTTTGCGCGTAGGCGGCTTTGCCACATTCGGCTTCTTCAGGAAGGGATTGGGCTTTTCGTTTGCTGTGTTTTTCTTTGTCATGGATACATCCCCGGCCTGTCGAGGCCAGTCGTTTCCGGCAGTCCGAACATCACGTTCATGTTCTGGAGAGCCTGCCCCGCCTGGCCTTTCATGAGATTGTCTATGATGGAGACTATGCGCAGGCGGCGAGTGCGCGCGTCCACGCTCACCACGATGTCGCAATAATTCGTGCAGCGCACGCTGGCCGTGCCTACCGCCGCCGTGGATGGCAGCACGCGCACGAAGCGGGAGTCTTTGTAGAAATCCCTGTAGATCGCCAGCACGTCCTCTTCCGTCGCGTCCTTTTCGAGGTCTCCGTAGAGGGTCGAGAGAATGCCGCGATTGATCGGCAGCACCTGCGCCGTGAACGTTACGCGCACATCGCCGCCGTATTGCAATGCCAGTTCGCGTTCCACTTCGCAAACGTGCTGGTGGCCGGAGAGGCGGTATGCGTTGATGTTCTCGTAGCGTTCGGGATAGTGGAACGTGGCTTTGGGCTTTTTGCCCGCGCCGGAAACGCCGCTTTTGCAGTCGCATATCACGGAGGCCGGTTTCACCAGATGCGCTTTCATTGCGGGTGCGAGGCCAAGGATGCAACTGGTGGCGAAGCATCCGGGATTGCCCACCAGACGCGCTTGGGCAATCTCGGCGCGGTGCAGTTCGGGCATTCCGTAAACGTTCGTGCCGAGCAGGTCTGCGGCCAGATGCGCAGGGTCTTTGCCAAGGCGCGTGGCGTAGTCTTCGTATGCGGCAAGCGTGGTGAAGCGGAAGTCGCCGGAGTAGTCGATAACCTTCGCGCCGCGTTCCAGTTCGCGGCGGGCATCGGCCATGCCTACGCGGTCGGGCGTGGAGAAGAATACTACGTCGAAAGGCTGCTGCGCGGCGGGGTCGTCCGCCGCCACGATTGGCAGATCGCAGAATCCCGCAAGATGGGGATATACTGCGCTAATCGTCTTGCCAGCCTCTTCGCGGGCTACCAGGCATGATATTTCCGCATACGGATGCCCCAGCAGGAGGTCTATTATGCCAAGCCCGCCGTATCCGGTCGCACCTACGACCTTTACCTTGAGTTTCCGTTCCATTTCACTTGCCGATGAATATGGCCGCTGCGGAACCGTCCAGTTCGAAGATCGGATCGACTTCGATCGTCGCATCCTCCGAAAGCGTTATGCCGTATTTCGCCGCAAGCCCTTTCGCCCATTTTGCCTTGAGCGCGGCCTGGCAGGTGGCGGGGGAGTCGCTACCTTCGGCGTTTTTGACGGGCGCGAATTCGTCGGCGCGGTCGAATGCCACGTTAGTGACGCTCTTCGCATCGGGGAGAATGTCGAAAATGAATTTCTCGAATTTCCATCCGTTCGGTTCCGATGCTTTCACGATCTTACCCTTGGCATCGACGGTCTGGATCTTCTTGTGCGCTAGGTGCAGCGGCATCGCCTTCTTCGCTTCCCTTTCAAGGAATGCGCGGTCGAAAACGTGTATCGCGGGCGAGCCGTATTTGAAGTAGAGTTCGCCGTTTGCGGTGGTGCGCTTCGCATCCGCTTCGGAAAGTTCGGTGTATTCGATCATCTCGAAGTGCGAACCTTTCTTCACCGGCACGCCGAGGCCTTCTTTCCAGTCGCGCTTGGCGCAGACCTTGAGAGAGTATTCGGCCTTGTTGAGGACGTGATGGCCGATGAAAGCGGGGTCTGCCACTTCCACGAGGGGATTGTCCACCTGGAAGAAGTATACACTTTTCACGCCGCGCTTTTTCATGTCCTTAAAGCAGCGGGTCCTCTCATGCGAGGCGATGAGGCCGCCGTGCCCGTCGGGGCTCATGAAGATGTGGCCGGGAGCGTCCAGGATGATTTTCCCGTCGTCCGTCATGCCAGGCCACATCCCCTGTTTGAAGAATATGACATCCTCCGGGTCGAGACCAAAGAAATTGTGTTCGTCAAAGTGGCGCACGGTCGCTTCGTAATTCGCCTCGCTCGTCATGATGTAGAAGGGGACGCTCTTTTCGTATTTCGCAGTAAGCGCAAGCACTTTGCGTGCATGGAAATAGAAGAGCGGCGCGCCCGTCACCGGGCCTATTTCATAGCAGCCCTTTGGCCCGTCGAACCCGAGGCGCGAACCCTGGCCGCCCGCCACCAGCAGCACCGCCACACGCCCTGCGGCAAGTTCCTTCTCTCCGGCGGCCACGGCCTTTTCAAGAGCCTTGCCTTTCAGTTCCGCAACCTTTGGTGCGACGATCTTCGCTTCCTTCTTCGCTTTCTTCACCGGCGCATCCTTGGCCGCAAGCGTTTCGCGGCAATACTTCACCGCCGCGAAATCGATGGATTCGATCTGCGCAAGCAGAGCCTTCTTCTGCGCTGCGGAGAGTTTGGAGTAGAACTTCAGCACATGTTCCTGCCCGTTGGCGGCGAGGAGTTTTTTCGCTTCGTCGAGTGTCATTGTCTTGCCTTTCGATGAAAATCCCTTGGAGTGGTCAGTCGCCAATTGCGAGTTTTACGCGCTTGGCTATGGAGCCGTCGTTGAGGGAGAATAGCGCATCGATGAACTTCGCCTGGAATGCCATCGGCGTTACTTCCGTCTCGGATGCGATTTCTCCCGCCACCGCCACTGCCACTGCGGCGCATGCCGCCGCCGCATATTTGTGGTTGCGCAGAAGCCCTAGGAATGTGGCCGCCACGGCCGCAAGCGCGGCATCCTTGCCCGGCATGCGCGCAAGCTGCGCTGCCGCCGCCTGCGGCATCTTGACGGTAAGAGAAGGCCTGTCCTCCGCAAAAATTCTGGCAGATGAAGATGCCACCACCATCACCGCAGCGTGCATCTCCTCAACGATTCTTCCTGCCGCCCTGTCTGCCGCTTCGCGTTGCGCCGCGCCGTCCATTTTGGCGGTGGGGGTATCTCCCCCTGCAAGCGCGATGATTTCTTCTTCCGAACCGATTACGATCCCCGGCAACCTCCGTACCAGTTCCTTGGCAAGGAAAATGCGCATCGTAAGCGGCAGGCGTATCTCCGGGCTCAACACCCAAGGCTTGGCAGATGCCACGCAATGGCTCACCGCAGCCCTCACCGCCTCCGCGCGCATTTTCGTGATGCTCGCAAGCGACACCGCAAGCCCGTCCGAAGCATCGGCGAGTTGCGCTGCTTCCGCAGACTCTTCCGCCATCGCCGGTCTTGCTCCAAGTGCAAGTGCTGCCGCCTCCGCAAGCGAGGCCGATGCCGCATCGGCAAACAGTTGCACGCGGGGATGTTGCTTTTCGCGCAACACTCCCAGCGTAACGCTCATGGCCTTCAAGACGGCGTCTTTCGTGACGGGTTTTCTTTCGCGCGGCGCTTTTTTGCGGCGCAGCACCACATCCCCGTCCTCGATTCTGTCTTCTTCAAGGTCTGTAGACATCGCGGCACTCCTCATAGGTGTTTCATGCCGGGGATTCCCATCACACCGCAATCCGCTCCCACCCGGCGTCCGGAGCGTATTGCGTTCCACACGGCGTTTTTTGCTCCGCGCACCGCATCGTGGAGATTTCTCCCCAACGCGAGTTCCGCAGCAAGCGCCGCCGCCAGCGAACACCCGGTTCCGTGCGTCGAAACGGGGTTGTCCAGCCAATCAAGATTATACCTTATTGTTTGCGTTCCGTCAAACAAATAATCGCAGCACTGGGTGCATTCCCTTTCTTTTTCGCGCGTCTGTGCGCGGTTCGCTCTTGAATGCCCGCCTTTGAGGAGAATTTTCGTGCGGCACGTTGCCGCGAGTTTTTCCGCTGCCTCGGCAAGTGCGGCATCGTCGGCAGGGATGGATTCGCCAAGCAGCATTTCGGCCTCGGGGATGTTCGGCGTTGCGATGTCCGCAAGCGGCAGGAGCGCGTTCCGCAGTAGATCAAGAGCACTTTCGTCCAGCAGCCGCGCACCGCTTGTGGCCACCATCACCGGGTCAATTACTTTCTTCACATGCGGCTTCTTTGCAAGTGCCTCCGCCACGGTGCGCACGATTTCTCCGTTGCCCAGCATGCCGGTCTTGAGCGCGGCCACCGAGTATTCTTCAAACACGCAATCCATCTGCTCGCGCACGAACTCTGGCGACGCAGGCATCACTGCTCGCACGCCGCGCGGATTCTGCGCCGTAAGCGCGGTCACCACCGTGCAGCAGTGCAGCCCGTACGCAGCACTCACCATGCGCATGTCCGCCTGGATGCCGGCGTTCCCGCCCGAGTCGCTGCCCGCTATGGACAGGACACATGGCTCCACAGGTTTTTCTTTCAAACTTTCCACGCCGCGATTCTATCAGATTCTTCGTCTCCATGCAAGTTTTTGCGTACGCGGCATTTTGCTTGATGGGAAAAGGATTATTTGGTAAAATTGTTGCCATGTGCAAAGCATGCCATATATATTGCGCTTCCTGCGCCAAGGAGCACCCGTGGCGCGCGTGATACTGCATGTGGATATGGACGCGTTTTTTGCGTCCGTCGAACAGCGCGAGCATCCGGAATTGCGCGGCAAACCCGTAATCGTGGGCAGTGCGCCCGACGAGCGCGGCGTAGTTGCCACCTGCAGTTACGAAGCGCGCAGATATGGCGTCCATTCCGCCATGCCCAGCCGCACCGCATACTCCCGATGCCCGCAAGGCGTATTCGTCCGCCCCGATATGAAACTATATCGCCGCGCATCGGAAGAAGTCTTTGCCGTGTTCGAGGAATTCTCCCCGTTCGTGGAACAGGTAAGCGTGGACGAAGCTTTCCTTGACATCTCCGGATGCGTCCAACATTTCGGCTCGCCCGAAAATCTCGGCCACGCCTTGCGCGGCAAAGTGCGCGAACGCTGCCGCCTTTCGTGTTCCGTGGGCATCGCGCCCAACCGCCTCCTCGCAAAAATCGCAAGCGACGTAAACAAGCCAGACGGCTTTTTCATGATGCCCTTCGAGCGCGAAGGCATACGCGAATTTCTCGCTCCGCGCAAAGTGGGCATACTCTGGGGTGTTGGCGGCAAAACGCAGGAAATACTAATGCGCTACGGCTATCGCACTTGCCGCGACATCCAAAACGCCTCTCCCACCGCACTCGCCACGATCCTTGGCGAAACTGCCGCAGCCACCGTTTTCGCGCATGCCTCCGGCATCGATGCCTCTCCCGTCCAATGGCAAGACCGCGCGGAAAAAAGCGTCTCCCGCGAATGGACTTTCTTGCAGGACTGCACCAGCCGCGATGCAGTCCGCGCAAAACTTCTCGAACTCGTCTGCGAGGTCGGGCGTCGTTTCCGCCGCGAAAAACGCTGGGCAAGAACCGGCTTCATAAAATTGCGCAATGCCTCCTTCGACACCATAACGCGCCAGGCGCCATTCCCCTCGCCCGTCTGCGACGACATCTCCTTCCGCCATTTGATGCTGGAACTTTTCGACCGCGAATGGCCCCGCTCCGCATCCCGTTCGATCCGGCTAGCCGGATGGGGAGTTACGAATTTTACCTCCTCTCCCGAATCTTTTGCAGAATCGTTTTTCGAGGCTCCCGGTGCTCTTTCGCCCGAAATCCGCCGCAAACGCGAGCTCCTCTCCTCCGCCATAGACGCGCTCCCCTCCGCCGGTTCCATCGTCAACGCCGCGCCCCCCCTGCCGGGAATTTTGCACTTGCAATAATTTGGTAAAGCGTGTATAATAACGCCGTTGAAAGAAACGGGGCTAGCCAATGGCCAAAATCAAACTGACAAAGACTGAACTCAAGGCGCAGACCGATGCGCTCAAACGTTTCTTGCGCTTTCTGCCCATGTTGCAGTTGAAAAAGCAGCAGTTGCAGGCCGAAATCGCCGGCATCGCGGCAAAGTGGGCCGCCGTGCACGACCGCGAACGCGCCGCCCGCGCCGCACTTGAATCGTGGGTAGGCCTTTTCGCAACCGATCCCTCCCTCGCCGAAAATCTTGTGCAGGTAAAGAAAATCTCCACCACCACCTCCAACATCGCAGGCGTTCCCATCCCCGTCTTCAACGGCGTCGAAACCGAAGCCAAAGACGTGGATCTCTTCGCCACTCCCCCTTGGGTGGACGATGCCGTGCGCGCCGCCACGGAAATCCTCTCCCTCCAGTGCGAACGCATCGTTCTGGATCGCCAGCGCGAACTCGTAATGCGCGAACTCCAAACCACCAGCCAGCGCGTAAACCTTTTCGAGAAAGTCAAAATCCCCGAATGCCGCGAGAACATCCGCGTGATCAAAATCGCAATTGGCGACGAACAAACCGCCGCCGTCACGCGCGGCAAGATAGCAAAATCCCGCTCCAAAGGCGCGGCGGACGAAAGCGAGGCTGCATAACATGATCGTCAAAATGAAGCACCTCGTGCTGTTGTGCATGGAGAAGGATTCCGCCGCCACGTTGGAAAAACTCCGCGCACTCGGTTGCGTGCATATCGACTCTTCCGGCGCGTCCGGCGGCGAATATCAGGAGGCCTCCGCGCAGGATGCCCAGGCCGATGCCGCGATCCGTGCCATTTTGAAAGCCGCTTCCAAACCCGCCGCCGGCAACGGCTATACTTCCGCCGGCGAAGTCGCCACCGCAGTTGCGCGCCGCGAATCTATCTCTGCGGATGTGGAAGCGGCGGAGAGAATGCTCAAAATCTACGCGCCTTTCGGCGAGGTCGACCCCGCGCAGATTGCGCTTCTCGCGCAAAAGGGGCTGCAAACCGTGCTTGTAAAATCTCCCTCCGGCGTTGCTCCCACTTCCCAGCAAAACGGTGCATACTCGCAGAAACTCTCTTCCGATGGCAAGACGGACTATTACGCGCTCATCGGTGGGGACGTTTCCCCCGCGCCCGGTATTGAAATAGTCCCCCTTCCGCCGCAAAGCACCTCCTCCCTTCGCCGCCGCATTGCGGACGGCAAAGCGGATGTCGCGGCGATAAACCATCGTCTCGCCTCCTCCGGTGCTCTCGTCGACGAATTGCGGAAGTCTTCGCCGGAGCGTGCCGACAAAATCGAATTCGCCGCCGTACGCGAACGCCTTGGCAGAGATGGCACCATCGCGTGGCTTGAGGCTTGGGCTCCGGCAGATGCGGAAGATGCGATACGCGCCGCCGCCCGCGAGAACGCATGGGGCATTTTGCTGCGCGATGCCACCGCAGATGAAAATCCCCCCACCCTCATCCGTCCTCCCAAACTCTTCCGCCCGGTGGCTTCGTTGTTTGCGGGGCTTGGCATTGCGCCTGCCTATACCGAGGCGGACGTGTCCGTGCCGTTCATGTGCTATTTCTCGGTCTTCTTCGCCATGCTCGTGGGCGACGGCGGCTACGGAGCGTTGATTCTCGCTCTTACGCTTTGGGGATGGAAAAAAGCGGGGAAGAATCCCGCTGCCAAACCTTGGCTTGCGCTCATGACGGTATTCTCCTCCGCCACTGTAGTGTGGGGGCTGCTCTCGAACACTTGGTTTGGCGCGCAGATACCGTTCTTGGCAAATCCCGCAAGCGCGTGGCTGGGGGATGCCACCTACCACAACATCATGTTCCTTTGCTTCACCATAGGTGTTTCGCATCTGGTGCTGGCGCGGTTGTGGAATGCTATTTGCAAAGCGCCGGATTCCACGTTCCTTGCGGAAATCGGTTGGGCTGGGATACTGGCGTTCATGTATTTCGTCACCAATTCCATCGTGGGCATAATGGAGTTCCCGCAGCCGTGCATGTATCTATTGTACGTGTCGCTCGCATTGGTGTTTGGCTTCAGCGTGAAACCGTCCGAACTCAAGACGCGCGGCGCGGAACTTGGCATGCTGCCGCTCAACATAATGAGTGCTCTTGGCGACATCATTTCCTACGTGCGTCTCTTCGCAGTGGGGCTTGCGTCCGTGAAAGTGGCGGAAAACTTCAACGCGATGGCCACGGGGCTGCTTTCGTCCGATAACGCGCTCTGGCTCAATGCGCTACTGTTCGTGGGTACGCTTGCCATACTGCTTGTGGGGCACGCTCTGAACTTTGCAATGGCGGGGTTGTCCGTCTTGGTTCATGCTGTGCGGTTGAACACGCTGGAGTTCTCCAACCACAAGGGCGTTAGCTGGTCCGGCAGGGCATTCAAGGCATTTTCCAAACACTGATCTGAAACATTAGTCTAACAAAAGGAGTAATCCAATGGATCCAATGATTGTCGCGGGCGCGGTAGCCTGCTTGGGTTTGAGCGCGGCGGGGTCTGCGTTCGGTACTGGCTTCGCGGCGGCCGCCGCAGTCGGCGCATGGAAAAAATGCTATGCCGCCAACAAACCCGCGCCGTTCCTTCTGCTGTCGTTCGTGGGTGCGCCCATCACGCAGACCCTCTACGGGATGATTCTGATGTTCATCATGCTCGGGCTTGAAACTTCCAATCCCGGCGCGGGCGTGGCTTGCCTCGTTCTTGGCATATTCGCCGGGCTTGGCATTGGCCTTTCCGCGCTATTCCAGGGGCGTGCCGGTGCTGCCGCGTGCGACTCCCAGGCGGAGACCAACCAGGGCTTCACCAACTACCTCGCCGCGCTCGGCATCGTCGAAACCGTCGCAATCTTTACGATGGTCTTCACCCTCATCGCGCTCGGCTCCATAAAGTAATATCGTAAAACGCGCAATGCGCGAAAAAGACGGATTTTCGCGAAACTCCCTGTTTCGTGCATCTTCGTCTTTTTTCGTGCTTTGCGCGCTAAAGGCCACACATGCTCAAAATTTGCGGGATGACCTCGGCAAAGTTCGCTTCCGCCGCCGAACAACTGGGCATCGATTTCCTCGGTTTTATATTCTATCCGCCAAGCCCACGCCATCTTACGGACGAAAAAGCCGTCCATATCGCAAATTCTCTCTCCGGCAGAGCCAAACGGGTAGGAGTTTTTGTCTTTTCCCCTCTCGATGAAATACTTGCCAAAGCCGCATCTCTGCACCTTTCCATCGTGCAGTTGCATGGCGACTATGCACCTGCCGTGGCCTCAAAACTTCAAGAAAACGGCCTTGAAGTGTGGAAAACCATACATTCGGCGCAGGATTTGCAGCCTAACTACCCTTGCGACGGCTTCCTCGTGGATGCAAAAGTCCAAGGAATGGTCGGCGGCACAGGTCTGCGCTCCGACTGGTCTCTCATCTCCAAAATCCGCGAAACCGGCAGGAAATCCATCCTCGCCGGCGGCATTTCCCCGGAAAATCTTGCCGAGGCCATGCAATCCGGCGCGGACATTCTCGATCTGAATTCTTCGCTGGAATCCCCCAAAGGCGTGAAGTCCCTCGCCCGCCTCGCCATACTTGCCGAAAAACTGCGCTCTCTCGCCTGATTTGCACCGATACAAACGCAAACGGCACCGTTCCCTTTTCCCCAGATTCGTGGTTTCTGCGCCCGAACGCGCCCTCTCCCGGTTTCGCGGAAATTTTGAACGACCAAAACAAACATTTTGAACGACCGAAATTTTATTCTGAACGTTCAAAAATAGTTTAGGTCGACCTAAAGCATCAATTAGGTCGACCTAATTGAATGATTTACCCGACCTAAAGTATCAATTAGGTCGACCTAATTGAATAATTTGCTCGACCTAAAGTATCAATTAGGCCGGCCTAATTGAACAATTTGATCGACCCGAACTTTTTTGAACCCTCTGGGCGTTTTTTGCGGACTTCTGTAATGTTCACGCTTATCCCTTCCCCGAATACGCTATAATAGCGTTGCACAAAATAATAAAGGCATCTCCCCGTGGCACATAATGTAGTTTGCAGTGTGCAGTTTGCAGTGTGCAGTTGAAAATGCAATCAATGCAGAGGCGCAGAGATTTGAGAGACATGAGAGAAGGTGCAAGAGCGTACTGTGGGGACGCGGGCGTCTCGCCCGCGGCGGGTTTGCGGAGGGTTGCGCTGGCGAATAGCATCCTTCCCAGCCAATGAAGTTTGCAGTGTGCAGTTGAAAATGCAATCAACGCAGAGGAGCAGAGATGCAGAGGCGCAGAGATTTGAGAGACATGAGAGAAGGTGCAAGAGCGTACTGTGGGGCCGCGGGCGTCTCGCCCGCGGAGGGTTTACGGAGGAGTGCAGAGGGTTGTGCCTGCGCATAGTATCCTTC
>JAFVCR010000129.1 GCA_017479035.1 Kiritimatiellia bacterium
AATGGTCGACTCCATAGTGCGGCTGGTTCCCGGAGTTCTTGGAGGAGGTTCAGCAGCCACGGAAAAGGAAAGTTTTTCCGCAAGCAACCTCCTTGAAGCACCGCAATACACCCGTCCGCCTGTCTACCGCGGACTTGCCGTGCCGCAGATTTTGCTGGATGGAGACCACGCCAAAACCGAAACGTGGCGCAAACGCCAGGCGTTCGACCTCACATCACGCAACCGTCCGGACCTACTCGCCGGCGGCGGCACTTTTTCCAACTGAATCCACCGCATAATACTGCTGCCGCAACCGGCAATTTCATCGCATCTACCAGTCCAAACTGGGAGACTGGATTGTTCAGAAAAATTTTGGTCGTTCAAAATTTTTCCGCACGCGATTGGATGAACCCTGCAAAGGTTGTTCTACCCCGCACAATGCCGCAGATGTCGCTTTATACGCCGAACAGCCAAAGAGAAAATCCCACGATAAACGGCATTGTGAATATGGAAACTACTGTGGTGCCGGCCACTATCGATGCGGCACTCTCCACGTCTTTGCCGAATTTCGCCGCGAACATCGCCGTAACTGCGGCCACCGGTGCGGCAGTTACGATAGACATTGCAACGCACGGCACCGGCCAACGCCTGCACAGCACATACAGCACCGGCACCACTGCAATAGACACCCCCGCAAGCCGCAGAAAATACGCAAGTGCCACCTGCATCCGGCATCCGGCAAAAGTAAAACGGCGCGCACGGGATTGCGCAAGATAGTAGCCTATCACTATCATCGCAAGCGGGGTATTGAGTTCACCCATAGATGCCACTGCGGAATGCACCGGCTCCGGCAGTGTGGTGGATGTCAGAAAAAGCGGCAATCCCAACGCTATGCCTATCAACCCCGGATTCCGGACGAGCTGTTTCATTTCCAGGCACGAAAGATCTCCGCACATTATCGCAAGTCCAAGCGTCCAACTGGTCAAATTGAACACCGCGATGTATATCGAGCCGTAAAACACGCCATCCGTGCCGAGCAGTGCCTGATCTAGCGGCAACCCCATGAAACCTGCATTGGAAAACACAACTGCAAAACGCAGCACCCCCTGCGTGGCCAGGTTTGCCTTGTCGCGTATCGCAAGCGAGATACCCCACCCAGCGAACTGTATTGCAAATGCCATTGCCGCCGTCACAAGCGCGGCCTCTGCATCCGCACGTGCAAACGGACGCTGGAATGCAGTGACTATCAGGCATGGTGCAACTATGTACAGCAGCAAATCCACAATGCCTTTTACGGCGCTCTCGTCAAGCACCCGTTTGCGTTTGCAAACGTAACCCACGCCCATCAAAAGCGCAAGCACTCCCACCTGCCGCGCCACGGTTAGGAAACTTTCGATCATTGCAGAATCGCACCCTTGAGATATTCGCTTTCGGGGAACGCCAATGCAACAGGATGATCCGCTCCTTGGCGCGTGCGCTCCACAATACGCATATCGCGGCGGGCATCTTGCGCGGCTTCGCGCAGGACGGTATCGAAGATGTCGCTCGTAACCGCGCCAGAGCAAGAAAACGTTGCAAGGGTTCCGCCAGGCGCAAGCAATTTCATCGCAAGGAGGTTGATGTCCTTGTAGCCGCGCAAGGCACGCATCAACTGCCCCTTGCTCTCGGCGAACTTCGGCGGATCCAGTATTATCACATCGAAACGTTCATTGGCATCACGCAGCCGGCGCAGATGTGCAAACACGTCCGCCTCGCGATATTCCATCTCAACGCCGTTCAAACAGGCATTTGCCTTGGCCTCGGCAAGAGCCGGCGCGCTTGAATCCACATTCGTCACGTGCGCCGCGCCAGCAAGCATCGCCGCCACACCGAACCCGCCCGTGTATGAAAAACAGTTCAGCACGCGCCTGCCCACGCAATATGCCGCCACGCGCCGCCGCGCATCGCGCTGGTCTAGATAGTAGCCTGTCTTGTGTCCATGCCGGATGTCCACGTAGAGATGCATCTCCCCTTCTCTTATCACGACTTTCTCCGGCGCATCCTCCCCGCATAGGGAGCCTTCCACCGCCGCGCCTTCCGCATCAAGCCCTTCCCGTTTGCGCGCCGCCACATCGCTGCGGTTGTAAACACCTTTGGCACCTGTTGCGGACATCAACGCCTCTGCTATCGCAACTTTGTTCTTCTCTGCCCACGCTGTGGAGAACTGTACCGAAATCCATCCGGCATACCAATCCGCCACAACTCCCGGCAAACCATCCGCCTCCGCATGCACCAGCCGGAACGCATCGGTGCCTTCCGCTCCTTCAAAAAAACGTTTTCTACGCTCCACCGCTCTGCGCACCAGCGTATCCGCATCGCCGTTGCACGGCAGCATGCGCACTCTTATCTGGCTCACGGGCGAAAACGCACCTATGCCCAATACATCCCCTTTCGCAGAGAATACTTCCACTGCGTCCCCTGCGCCTGGATGCCCCTGCACGCGCTCCACCGCACCGGAGAAAATCCACGGATGCCCTCCGCGCGTTGGCTTGTCGCGCCCCTGCCGCAAAAACACCTTGTCCATTCAAGCCCCTTTCAATCCACAAAAATGCGCTCGACGCGGTTGCCCAGCGAACATATTATGTCGTATGCATGCGTACCTTTCAGCCGCGCCCATGCATCGGGCGTTATTTCGCCACCGAGGCACGTCACCTCGTCGCCGGCGCTCACTTCCCCTTCCACGCCAGATACGTCCACTGTCGTGTAATCCATAGAGATTCTCCCCACTATCGGGCACACGCATCCGCGCACGATTACATACCCCCTGTTGGACAGCGCAAGCGGCAGTCCGTCCGCATATCCTGCCGAGATCGTGGCGATTTTCGCCTCCTTGTTCAAGCACCATGTCCTGCCGTAGCCCAATGTGACTCCGGGCGGCAGCGTGCGCACTTGCGCAATTCGCGTCTTCAACGCAAGGACGCTTTCAAGCTCCAGTTCCCTGCGCCCGTTTGGATCGAAACTCCCATGCAGATTTATTCCCGTCCTCACAAGATTGAACGGCTCGCGGAACGTCTGCGGGAAATTGTTTATCGCATCCGATGCCGCAATATGGCGATACTTGAAGCGCGCGCCGCGCTCCTCCAGCCTGTGCACCAAATTGGCAAAATCGTCTATCTGCCGTGCCGTGAAAGGATCGAGAGGTTCGTATGCCATCGGCAAATGCGTGAATATACCCTCTGCATCTACTGCATCCCCAGCCCGCGCGAGTTCCTGCAATACGCATCCGGCATCCGCCAACGGCACGCCGAGCCGCCCCATTCCAGAATCTATCTTGAGATGGCACTTTGCACGCACTCCATGCCTGCGCGCAGCCTCGGCTATCGCCCACACAGTCGCAGTATCGATCACCGGGAGCGTCACCCCTGCCGCCACCATCTCGTCTATTTCGTCCGGCAATACCGCCGAAAGCATCTGCACCGGCTTTTCGGGGATTTTCCCTTCGCGCATGGCAGCCATCAACTGCAATGCCTCGTAAGGTTCCGCCACGCCGAAAATCTCCGCATCTCCCAACGCCTCCGCATACCGCGCCACGCCAAGGCCGTACGCATTTGCCTTCATCACCGCCAGCACTTTGCATGGCGCGACCCGTGCCGCTATCTTCGCAAAATTTCGCCGCAGTTTCCCGAGGTCTATCTCCACCCACACTCTACTTTTCAACGCCAAATCGCCCTCCCGCATCACACCAACGCCTTGCTATAAAACAAACGCCGCGCAAACGCGCGGCGGGTGCAGCTGCAAGCCGCAGACTGCAGCGTAATCCGTCAAACGGTAGGAACGATAGTAACGACCTTGCCGTCCTTGATGAACTTTACAGTGCCGGTCTTGAGTGCGAACAGCGTGAAGTCGCGCCCGCAACCAACATTTGCTCCAGGGTGGATCTTCGTGCCACGCTGGCGCACTATGATGGAACCAGCCTTGAGGAGTTCGCCGTCGTATGCCTTTACGCCCAGATACTTGGGATTGGAATCGCGCCCGTTGCGCGCGGAAGCGGATGTTGCCATTTTGTGTCCTTCCTTTCTTCCTTATGCGATTTCCTTGACGGTCGCAACCGTGTACTGCTGGCGGTGGCCAACCGTGCGACGGTCGCCTTTGCGCCTCTTCATCTTGAAGTTGACGACCTTCTCGCCCTTCTTCACAGGCGCGACCACCGTCAAAACCACTTTCGCGCCTTCTACATACGGCGCACCGACCTTGAGCGTCGTCCCGTCGGAGACCGCAAGTACGGTTCCGAGTGCGACCTCTTCTCCTTCGTTTGCCGAGATCTTTTCAATCTCGATCGTATCGCCGGCTCTCACAAGCACCTGCTTGCCGCCGGTTTCCAGAACTGCGTAGGCTTCCATTTCAGACCTCGTTAGTTTTCCTTTTCCTTGAAGCACCATGCCTCGAAAAAGTGAAGCGTAATTATATCAAAAATCCTCCGTTTTTGCAACTCCAAATCTCGCATATGCAAACGGATGAGGCTGCAAACACCTCATCCGCGTGTACTACTGGTAAAAACCTCGTTTCATATAACCTATAGGCAGCCTCCTTTCTTTTCGCCGGCGAATCGTTTTGCAGCGCCCGCTCCGCGGGCGCACACGTCACTCCGGAATGTATGCCACGCGCTGCCCTACCGTACCCCACGAACTACTTTTTGCAAGACCGGTGCAGTGCCTTGCCGAATACCGGAACAGCACTATGCGGTCGTCTCCGGCTTGTCCTCTATTGTATCCCGCCGTCCGCTCCGCCGAACTGGCAGCATTGCCTTGCGTAATCGGCACAAGTCCATTGGGCTGCAACTCGGCAAGATCGCCTGGATTGCACACATCGCGCATATTCTCATACACATTGCCCACCATGTCATACAAACCCCATGCGTTTGCCGGTTTTAATCCTACAATTTGCACGGCGTTCCCGCTGTTGACTCTATTCCAGGCATAGTCTTCTATCCCCGAATATGTATCGCCCGAAGGATACATGTGCGTATCTCCCGCACGGGCGGCAATTTCCCACATGGACTCGGTCGGCAGGTCGAAGCCTATTGTGCTGTCGTTCTTGACAACGGAACTTTCAAGATTCACCAGCTTCGCCCCCGATGGATTCGTGACATTCGCGTTAAGGATTGCAAACAATCCCGTGCTTGGTCTCGCCCCGGTTCCTGCAGAACCGCGCAGTGTATTGTATGAAACATTCACAACCGGCTTGGTGTTGCCCGTATCCGTACCATTCACAATGCGATTCCATTGAGCATTCGTGAGATCGAAAACGCCTATGTAATATGGCTTGGGAATGTTGCACTTGTGATACGAATTCGTGCCTTCGTAAATCATTCCCGTTTCGGGGCCGCCTATCCAATAGTCCCCCGCTTCGATTTTGCGCAGGACGAGTTTATTCGTTTTGTATTCGTCGGTATTGTATTTCTTGTTGCTTGCCTCCTGCGTCGACATCGGCTCGTACGTCACCTGCCACGTTGCAAGATCGATCACCATGTAATCGTCCATTCCTCCTTTGTAAACGTATGGTGTCATCGTGCAATTTTCGTAGCGCACGTTGAATGGCGGCTGCCACTGCGCAACCCACGTAGAGCCTTGCGACACCTTGAGATCGTTCGTTATAACGCCGATTTCTTTCCCCGCCGAATCCTGCGCTTTGAACACCACGTAGTAGGTATTTGCCTCCGCAATCCCCGTAGACGTATATGTTATATCTACGGTATTCGTCCACGGATATTGTTGCTGGACGCTTGTTATCTCCACTACCGGAGCCGCGCCCGCTCCCATTGCCGCAAGCGCGGCAACCATCAG
>JAFVCR010000130.1 GCA_017479035.1 Kiritimatiellia bacterium
CGTCTCCGTCCGGCAACAGTTCCGCCATAGCACCGCGTGCTGCAATCACGTGCAGCGAATCGTCTACGCTTGCGAACAGGGCGGATTTTGCTTTGCGCTGGAGAGACTGCGCAAACAGTGCATCCAACCCTGCGGCAAGGGTGCCGGTTTTTGCGGCTGGCACCTCCACTGCGCCGGAGGCGAGTATCTTGCCGGGGATGGAGCGCACGGTCTCGAAACGGCATTTGCTCCCGAGGAGTTCGATGTCGCTCGGGGATTTTACGCCGTCGAAATCGTCTAGGATTTTCTTCTGCGTGTAGCCGCGCAGCGTTCCTGCGGCGGTAGCCTCCACGAGGAATCCACCCAGCGGAGCCGTGCCAAAATCTCCTTTCCACGAAACCGTCTCGCCGTCTTGCGCCATTTCCGCACCAAGCAAGGCAACGCCCGCAAGAGCCTCTGCAAGGCGTTGCGCGGAGACGGGGCCGTTGAGATGCGCGTTGGCGAGCGTCTGCGCGGCATTGCGCACGTCCGCCAGCACCACGGATATGCGCGTTGCTTCGTCGAAAAATTCCAACCGTTCGTTTTCCATAACCCGGTCATTATAGCATATACGCTTGCGGAAAACCAGCATATTTTGGGATTTGCGCAGTGTGGCGAGATTTGGTATAATGCCCCCGTGCGACAACAGGAGGATACGACTATGGCAAAGACGAATCCAAAGGCAGATGGCAAACTGATAGCATCGTTCCAGGTGGATCATACGCGCATAGGCTGCGGCATTTACGTAAGCCGGCGCGATGTGGTAGGTGGCCAATACATCACCACGTTCGACATCCGCATGAAGCGTCCCAACGTGGAGCCGGCCATCCATCCCAACGCCATGCACACCATCGAACACGTCGTGGCTACGTATCTGCGCAATTCGCCGTTCAAGAGCCATGTCGTGTATTGGGGGCCGATGGGATGCCTTACGGGATTCTATTTCATCACCGCCACGGCGCACGAGATAATGCCGCGCGAGATCGAAAAACTCATGCGTGCGGCATTCCGCCATCAGGCGAATTATCGCGGCGAGGTGCCGGGCGCGACTCCGGTCAACTGCGGCAACTATCTCTTGCACGACTTGCCAATGGCTAAACTCGAGGCAAAGGCGTTTCTTGAGAAAGAATGGACGTTCGAGTATCCTCCGGCGAAACGCATCAAGGCCGGCAAGCGCGTATTCTTCGACGCATGAGGTTATAAAAGAGAGGTGTGGCGATGAAGAAGTCCCTTTTTGCATTGGCGGCGGCGATGCTCTTCTGCGGCGCGTTGCGTGCGGAAACAGAGGAGACGGTAGAGAACGACCCCGATGAAAAGGTGAAGTTCCATTACGAGGGCATCCTGCCGGTGCGCGAGGGAGAGTCCGCCGTGGTGTTCACGAATATCGCGGTCTCCACGCTCGCGGGGTGCTCGTTCAAGGCCACGATGTGCGGCGCATGGGTCAACGAGGGCAAACCGAAGGTCGTGCGCGGATACAACAAGGACTACCGCGAGGGCGAGAGTTTGAGCATCCAGTTCCAATGCTCCGACTACAGCATATCGGACAGGAAAGGATATGTAAAGTGCGTGCGCGTTGTTTTCACGGATTCGCCGGAGGGCGTGAGGGCGGTGTGCGACTATTCGGGATACGTCACGCTTGGCTACCAGGGCAACGCCGTGGGCTACAAATTCAACGACCCGGCAAACTGGAAGGCGGTCGATACGCCGGACGGCAAAGGCTACGGAATCCAATCGTTCACGGCCTTCCCGCTGCGCGAGTTCGTGCGCGCCACCTCCACGCCAAAGGGCTTTACGGACGACCTCGACGCCGCGCTTGAGCAGGCGAAGAAGGAGAACAAGAAAATCCTTGCGGTCTTCAGCGCGAGCGATCTCTCTGTCCGCTGCCAAGAGTTCACCACGAACGTCCTTGAAAACGCCGCGTTTCTCGCCGCGACCGAAGCTAACTACGTGCGGCTTTTCATCGACAATCCCGAAGACCCCGCGCTCATTACCGAC
>JAFVCR010000131.1 GCA_017479035.1 Kiritimatiellia bacterium
TCCATGTCGACGCGTGATCAACTGGCGGCGGTGAAGGACATGCGCTCCAACGGATGGCGGATGCTGGGCAACTGGCATTCGCATCCGGAGAGCCCTTCGCGGCCAAGCGAAGAGGACGTGCGCCTTGCGTTCGATCCGGATGCAAGTTACATAATCCTTTCGCTACAGGCGCGCGAGGCACCGAACATGAACGCGTTTCGGATACGGAACGGTACATACGAGTGGGATATTCTCGAGATAAAACAAAGGACATGACAATATGGCAGACGAAATAAAAGCAGAGTTGGATGTAGATATTACGGACGTGGTATGCCCGGTGACTTTCGTCAAGGCGAAAGTAGCTCTAGAGGATGCTGCGGACGGAGCCGTTCTTGCGATACGCATGAACGACGGCGAACCGGTGCAGAACGTGCCGCGCAGCATCAAGGAGGAAGGCCACAAGATACTGCGCCTTGCCGACAATGCAGACGGGACGTATACGCTGTTCGTGCGCAAGCAGGGAGGCGAGGGCAATGGCTGACGCAGCAACTGCCGAAGCGGCTCTACGCCAAGCGGCGGACGAGTATGCCGGGAGGTTGGTGTTCCTTTCTTCATTGGGCGCGGAGGACCAGGTCTTGACCGACATGATTGCCCGCCTGGGGCTTGCAATCCCCATAGCCACGCTAGACACCGGGCGGCTTTTCCCCGAGATTTACAGCCTCATAGACACTACCCAGCGGCGTTACCGCATCAAGATGAAGGTGTATTCGCCAGACCGCGCCAAGGTGGAGGCGTTCGTGGAGAAGCACGGCATAAACGGCTTCCGCGACTCGCTCGAGGCACGGCACGAATGTTGCGCCGCGAGGAAACTCGATGCATTGCGCCGCGCGCTTGCGGGCAATGCGCTTTGGGTGTGCGGGCTCCGTCGCGAGCAGTCGCCAACGCGCACGGACTTGAAAATGCTCGAGGACGACACGGCCAACGGGTTGAAAAAACTTTCTCCGCTGATCGATTGGACGGAACGCGACGTGTGGGATTACATACGCGACAAGCGAGTTCCGTACAATCCGCTGCACGATGCAGGCTATCCCTCCATCGGCTGCGCATGTTGCACGAGGGCCGTAAAACGGACGGAAGATGTACGCGCCGGGCGCTGGTGGTGGGAGTCCGCCGAGCACAAGGAATGCGGTCTGCACAGGAGGTAGGATGGACTTTAATCTTTCACAGTTGAGGACATTGGAGGCCGAGGCTATAGAAATTTTCCGCGATGCCGTGTCGCAATTCGAGCGGCCGGTGTTGCTTTATTCCATCGGCAAGGATTCGGGCGTGCTTGCGCACATTGCCAAGAAGGCATTTTATCCTGCGCGGCTGCCGTTCCCCGTTCTGCACATCGATTCTACGTGGAAGTTCCGCGAGATGATTGCGTTCCGCGATTGGTTCTGCCGCGAATACGGTTTGGATCTGCGCGTGCACGTAAACGAGGCGGGGCGCGCCGCCGGCGTAAATCCTTTCGATTACGGTTCGCGCAAATACACCGACATCATGAAGACGCAATCGCTCAAGGATGCTTTGCGCGAAGGGCGTTTCGACGTGGCGTTTGGCGGGGCGCGGCGCGACGAGGAGAAAAGCCGCGCCAAGGAGCGCATCTTTTCTTTCCGCGACCGCTTCCAGCAGTGGGATCCCAAAAACCAGCGGCCGGAACTCTGGAACTTGTACAACGGGCGCATCAATCCCGGAGAGTCGGTGAGGTGCTTTCCGCTGTCAAACTGGACGGAGCTCGACATCTGGCAGTATATACGCCTTGAGAAGATCCCGGTAGTGCCGCTGTACTTCGCAAAGCCCAGGCCCATCGTGGAGCGCGACGGCGCGCTTATCATGGTGGACGATTCGCGCATGCGCCTTGAGCCGGGCGAAGTTCCGCAAATGCGAACAGTCCGTTTCCGCACGCTCGGATGTTATCCCTTGACAGGCGCGGTGGAATCCACCGCATCGACTATCGAGGAGATCGTGGCCGAGATGCTCGAGACGCGCCTCTCCGAACGCTCCACCCGTGTGATCGACCACGATGGCGACGCCAGCATGGAACAAAAGAAACGCGAGGGTTATTTCTGATGGACGACATTTCATCCTATCTTGATGCGCACGAGAAGAAAACCCTCCTGCGGTTTTTGACGTGCGGCAGCGTGGACGACGGCAAATCGACTTTGATCGGGCGCCTCCTCTACGACTCGAAACTCATCTACGACGACCAACTCTCCGCTCTGCGCGAAGCAAGCGGCACGCACGGCACCGCCGGTGCCGGCGAAATAGACTACGCACTTCTCCTCGACGGACTCAAGGCCGAACGCGAGCAAGGCATCACCATCGATGTGGCCTACCGTTATTTCTCCACGCCTCGGCGCAAGTTCATCATTGCCGACTGCCCTGGCCACGAGCAATACACGCGCAACATGGCAACCGGTGCATCGACGGCCGATCTTGCCATAATCCTGGTTGATGCCCGTCATGGTGTGGTGGCGCAGACGCGCCGGCACGCGATGATTGTGCGCTTGCTGGGCATCCGCCATGTAGTGGTAGCCGTCAACAAAATGGATCTCGTGGACTATTCCGAGGCCGTGTTCAACAAAATCAAGGCGGAGTTCCAGGATCCCGGCAGCCTGTTCATTCCAGTGTCGGCAAAGTGCGGAGCCAACGTCACCGCGCGCTCGCGGGATGTAATGCCGTGGTACGATGGCCCGTCGCTGCTGGAACATCTCGAAACGGTAGATGTGGCCGCATCGCGCAACCTTTCCGATTTCCGCTTCCCGGTGCAGCATGTGATACGTCCAGATTTGGACTTTCGCGGTTTCGCGGGAACGGTGGCATCGGGCGTTGTGCGCGTGGGTGACGAAGTGACCGCGCTACCTTCAGGCAAGTCGTCGCGCGTGAAGCGCATCGTCACGGCGGACGGGGATTTGCCGCTTGCGTTCCCGCCGCAGGCGGTGACGTTGACGCTTGAGGATGAAATTGATATTTCCTCTGGCGACATGCTCGTTCCTTCGGCGAATCTTCCAACCGTGGCCAGCGCATTCCGCGCGAATCTCGTTTGGATGGACACCGCTCCTCTCGTGCCCGGCAAGGAATATCTTTTCCGGCATGGTTCTGCATGGCTGAAGGCGTTTGTGCGTGATGGCGCGAAGATACTTTTTGCGCCGTCCGGCGGTGCGCCGCTCGCGCTCAATACCATTGCGGAGGTTGTGGTGGAAACCACACGGCCGCTTGCGTTTGACCCGTACGCGAAAAACCGCGCAACGGGGCGTTTCATCCTTGTCGATCCAGTCACGAACCAGACTTCCGGCGCGGGGATGATACTCGAGGGTTGCGAACGCCAGACGACTCCCGAAGCCAAGGTTGCGCATCCGCTTCTTCCCGTGTTTGTGGATCTTGCCGCCGCGCCATGCCTTGTGATAGGCAATGGCGCAGAGGCAAAGCGCAAGGTGGACGAATTGCGCCGGTACAGTGCGGAGGTTGCCGTGGCGGAGACGTTTGAGGAAAGTGATCTGGACGGCAAGACACTCGTTGTGGCCGCTACGGACGACAACGCGCTCAACGCACGCATAGCCGCTCTTTGCAAGGCAAGGAACATCCTTGTGAATGCGACTAGCGATGCGGCGGCCGGCACGTTCTTCTTCGGCGCAGAGAGAGACGGCATGGCACGTTAGCAAGTTGCATTTTGTTTGCAGTTTGCACTTTCAGCGTTTTTGCTGGCACTGGAAATAAAACCGTGCCGGCAAAAACACTGAAATACTATTTGGGATTGGTGTTGGCTCTGCAATGGGGTTGCAAATCTGCGGAAATGGTGTATAATAGCACCACGAAATACACGAAATACACGAAATACACGAAAAAGCTTACACCCGCGTTCACGAAGTCCACAACGGTTTCAAACTTCGTGAACTTAGTGGACTTTGTGTGAGCTGTTTTTCATCTTCGAGTATTTCGTGGTTGTTTATACGCCGATTGCCGCCGTGCTGTCGAGGACAAGGAGCAGAGCCATTTTGAAGCGGGTTTCGGCTTTGACCCAATGGCGGCCGTTTTTGGCGAACTTGAACGTTTCGCCGGCTTTGATCTGGTGCTCTGTGCCTTCGTAGCCGATGGTTGCTGCGCCGTCGAGGGCGAAAACGAGCGCATCGCCAGGTGCGGAATGTTCCGAAAGACCCGTACCGGCATCGAAGCTCATTAGGACGAACTTCATGGAGGGGTTGCTTGCGATGTCCATGTTAACTATGCGGCCATCCGCGTAAGGAATCGCGTCCTTTAGGGCGAACGCCTTACCGGGCTGGAGTATATTGTTCATTTCCGTATCCTTTCCTAGTTTGATTTCCGTATATATGCCGCCTGTGGACGTGGCTGCGCCGATATTGCGTCCAGCAGGTGTCGTGTAGAGGTCTCCGGGAGCGAGAGGTGTCCGGCCGCCATTGCCGTCCGTGGCGGCGATTTCGCCGGATGCCACGAGCCACAGTTTCGGTGCGGGATATGTTTCAGCGCCGATGTCCGTGCCAGGTGCAAGCGAGAAGTGCGAGATGCGCAAGCCGGCGACCTCTGCAACCGCCTTGGAGATGGTGCAGAGTTCAACCGGCGCATTCTCCGATGCAATAGAGAATACCTCGCCCGTGCGTTCGTTGATCATGGAGTATCCTTTCGACGAACGCTATTATAGCACGCACTCTGGAAATTGTCCAGCCAACGGATCATGCTTATCCCTGATCGCAGTTAGTAGTTTGCAGTTTGCAGTGTGCAGTTTGAAAATGCAA
>JAFVCR010000132.1 GCA_017479035.1 Kiritimatiellia bacterium
GGCCGCGTTGTTCGCAGTGGCTGCGGTTGCATGGTTTGCCATGCCGGCTCTCACGGAACTCGACACCTCCCCCGCGCGCTCGTCCGCTTCCTCTTCGCGTCTGCTCGCTGCGGAATACGAGAAAATCGATGCCGGCGAAAAAGGCGTGCACAGGTATGCGCTCGCCTTCGATGCGGCATCCGGCGCGCTCGCCGTGCAGATCGATCAGGTCGGCGACGTAGTGCGGCACGTCGATGAAAAGAAAATCCTCGACCCCAACGGCGCGGCGCGTCTTGCGGAGATTCTCGGCGGCAGGGAGTTCCGCGCGCTCGACAAATTCTACGGCGGCAAGACCGCGCGCGAAAACTCCGTGAAAAGTGTCAAAGTGCGCATCGTTACGGACGAAGGCACATTCGAGACCGTTGCGGAAAATGCACTTGAACCAAGGGCGTTGGTGGAAATGCGCGAGCGGCTCGAAACGTTCGCGCAAAGCGAGCTCGGCATATGGGCTATACAGTATTCGCAGGAAAAATTGCTGGAATTGAGCCGCCAGAGCGAAGACACTGCCGATGAAAAGTGGAACGAACGCGATGTGACGCACGGAAACGTGGCCGCCGCGCTCGCAGCCTACCGTCAGGCTCTGTTCTATCTCAAAACCGTAGATCCCAAACCTCCGCACCATTCTGCTTTGGCTGACAAGGAACGGCGCACCGAAGAAGAACTTGAGAAACGCTACCGCGAACTGCTCTTTAGGTGCGACCGCGCAATAAATCTTCACGACTGGGCCACGGCGCGCGAGGAACTCGCCGTGCTGTGCGAAACGCTCGACACGAAAGACGAACGCCAGGCCGCCGCACGGGCGAAAATGATGGAAGTGGAGAACCGCTTGGCGGAAGCGAAACGCGGCGGCAAATCGAAGAAAGGAAGCCGAAAATGATTCGCAACACCATGTTTCTACTGTGCGCCGCCTTTTCTCTTGCCGCTGTAGCCGCGCAGGAAGCACCGCCTCCAGCCCGGCTTGACATAACAAGCGTGCCGGAAAAAGCACGGATTTTCGTTGACGGCAAACCCTGCGGTCTTGCCCCGCAGTCGATTGCGGATCTCCCCGCCGGGCGGCACTGGGTGCGTGCCGAAGCACCGGGATATGTGGCGGACGACATATTCGTGCGCCTCGAGGAAGGCTCGGTGAAGCGTGCGGACTTCCAGCTGGAGCGCGAAACGGGTCTCCTCCTCGTAACGTCCGACCCTGCCGGCGCAGAAGTGGTCGACACCCGCATGAACCGCACAAGCCTCGGCTCCACGCCGCTTTTTATCGACACCCTGCCCACGCAGAAAGAGTATTACCTCGAACTCTCCAAAACCGGCTACGGCGCAAAACGCATACGGGTGAACCTGGAGAACCGCCGCCCCGTGCACATCCACGAAAAACTTGTCAACGACTCCGCCGTTCTCGTATGCACGTCCGTCCCAAGCGGTGCGGAAATAACCGTCAACGGCACTGTGCGCGGCAAAACTCCTGCCGAAATCGAAATCCCCAAAGGCTCCGCCACCGTTGCATACCGCATGACAGGCTACAAAGACCAGACCCGGGAAGTGCGCCTCTCCGCAGGAGAGCGCCAAACCCTCGCAATGGAAATGCAAGGCATCCCAGCCTCGCTTGCAATCGCCACTTCCCCGGACAGGGCAAACATTTTCCTCGATGGCTCGTACAAAGGCAAAAGCCCCGTGGAATTGGATTCCCTGCCTCCGGGTGTGCACACCATCCGCGCCGAAATGGACGGCTACGGCCCGGTCACTCGCACCGTGCACCTCAAATACGGCCAGAAACAGACCGAATCTCTCACGCTTGAAAGCATCCTCGGCCGCATCGAAGTCATCTCCTCTCCCGCAGGTGCGATGGTGCTTCTCGACGGCAAATACAAGGGCACCACCAAGCCGTCGCGCGGCGTGAAACGCAGCGAAGTATTCCCGATAGCGGATGTCCCTTCCGGCGAACATTCTCTCACTCTTCGCCTCGCAGGCCACCAGGAAATCACCATGAAAGTGGACGTAAAGGCCAAGGGTGTCTCGCAGTTGCAACGAACCCTCAAAAAGATTTTCACTGTCGACACCGAAATCCGCACCTTCCGCGGCACCTATCGCGGCGCATTGGTGGAAAGCACCCCGGAAGAGGTTAAACTGGAAATCCGCGAAGGCATCGTGCAGAGTTTCCTCCGTTCGGAAATCACCGAAATCAAGGTACTGCCCCCGCAATGAGGGAGCGGCTCGATCTGCGGATTGTCCGCGACAATCCTGGCGTGTCGCGCAGTGCGGCGCAAGCGCTGGTGATGGCCGGCGAGGTGCGCGTCAACGGCCAGATCGAACGCAAGGCCTCGCGCCCGGTGGATGCCAGCGACATAGTGCAACTTGCCGCGAAACAGCGTTTCGTGTCGCGCGGCGGCGAAAAACTCGAAGGTGCTTTCGCCGCATTCCCGTCGTGGAATGTTGAAGGCATGGTCTGCCTTGATGTAGGCTCCTCCACAGGCGGTTTCACGGATTGCCTGTTGCAGCACGGCGCAATGCGCGTAATGGCCATAGATGTGGGCACCAACCAATTGGCATGGTCTCTGCGCAGCGATCCGCGCGTTTGGGTGCGGGAGAATTTCAATGCGAGATATATGACCCCCGCCGATCTCCCTGCCGTGCCGCAACGCGCCGTAACGGATGTAAGTTTCATCTCGCTCAAACTTATCCTCCCGCCGATGACGAGCGTTCTTGCACCTGGCGGGGAGATAGTTTCGCTGGTAAAACCGCAATTCGAAGTGGGCAAAGGGCTCGCACCCGGCGGCCTAGTATCCGACCCGGCTCTACGACAGGCTGCCGTTGACGGCATTGTGGATTTCGGCAAAACAGAGTTGCACCTCGAACTTCTCGGCCTTGCCGAAAGCCCCATTAAAGGCCGCGACAAAGGAAACGTCGAATACCTTGCCTACTGGCGCAAACCGGCATAAACCCATTCTTTGCCCCTAAAACCCGGCAGGATTTCGCTCTCTTGCGCGCACCCTTATCCCGGATTTTTGGATGAGGTGGACGGGACGTTTCGGCATGGAGCGTCGTCAAGGGCGCAGGTGCGGATGAATGGCAAGGGGTGGTAGCATAAAGCCCCATACAAAGTCCACAAAGTTCACGAAGTTTTTAAGCCGCGAAGGGAATACGGATACACCAGCAAGCCGCGAAGCGGCGCAAGAATACAGAC
>JAFVCR010000133.1 GCA_017479035.1 Kiritimatiellia bacterium
GGGAGGCTTTGACGAGCTGCATACGTTTCTCAAGTTCCTCCGTATCGATCTTGAGGAAGTCTTCCACCGGAATCGTGGCATCGATAACCACATCGTTTGCAACGGTACGGCAGGAGATGGATGCGGCAATATCTTCGGTGAGTTTCTTGTTGAAGGCGTCCTCTTCCGCCGCTGCGACTTTGCGCAATTCGCCCTTTAGGAACATTACGCCCACGCCGAGCAACGCATTCACGGATTCGGCATCTGCGGCATCTTTGAATTGTTGGCGCAGAGAGTATTTGAAGATTCCGTCTTTTATATCAGTGGCAAACGAGAAATCTCCCAACCCCTTGAGGAGGTCGGCAATGCTTTTGCCGCCATCGGGCATATCGCCGAGCATAGCCAATTCTTCTTCCTTTGCCAGGCTGGATACGAGTGCGCCCACCTGCGGAAGCAGCATAGCGTCCAAGCGTACGGGAGAAGGTACCAAAAACGCGGCATAGCGTTCGTCAAGGTCTCCCTTGCCGTCGCGATAGAGTTCCACCTGCTTGATAAATGCGCTTTCGCTGAAAGCGGCAATGACCATGTTGCCATTGAGGATGCCGAGGCACGGTTTGAAATCTGGGAATACGTCGCGGACTTCTCGTTTGACGGCAAGTGTGTACGCCTTTACTCCTGCGATGGATTCTTCAGCGAACGTCACATTGTCCGCAAGTTCCTTTTGCAGTTTTTCGGGAATGTGGGTCTTCCACAGCGAGATCAGCGGCTCGAACGTGACGGGGCGTTTGTTGAGCAATACGACGGAGATGTCCGGCAAGTCGAATTTTTCCGCATCATCCGCAGGACGCGTTAGCGGCCCGACAGAGGACATGCTCCATTCGACAGAGCGGAAGTCGAAGCCGCACGAATCGAAAAAGTCCACTATGCGCTTGACGGAGGGTACGGACTTGAAAGTCTGTTCCGTTTTGTCCATATAGGCTTTATAGTCGGCATTTTCGTCTGCTGCACTACTATTTTCCACGAACGCCAGCGTGCTGCCCTTGAGAACCTTGGGCGACACATCGGACGCAAACACCGCCGCCGATAGCATCACTGCAATGCAAACCATCAATTTCTTCATCTCATCTCTCCTTTGACAACGCGGGAATTTTACCATTTTTCCCCCCGCAAGGCAATACAAAATTTTATCGTATGGCAATATCGCGGGGAAGCGGGCCATCGTCATTGTCCAATATATAATAAGAGGATATGGCGAATTGTGCATCTTGAACGACGGCGGGAAATATGGTATAATGGGGAGGTATGATTAAATTTCTCGATTTGCACAAGATAAACGACAGGTTTCGCAAAGAAATGGACGAAGCCACAGCGCGTGTGCTCGACTCCGGCTGGTATCTGCTGGGCGGCGAGGTGGAGCGTTTCGAGAGGGATTTTGCCGCATACTGCGGTGTGAAGCACTGCATCGGCGTGGCCAACGGCCTCGATGCACTCAATTTAATAATAAAAGCCTACGGGTTCGGGCCTGGAGACGAGATAATCGCGCCGGCAAATACATATATCGCTTCAATACTTGCAATCAGCGAAAATGGCGCAACGCCAGTTCTCGTGGAGCCTGAATGGAACACCCGTTTGATAGACGCGGATCTTGTGGAGGCTGCGATAACGCCGCGCACGAAAGCGATAATGGTGGTGCATCTCTACGGGCGTGCGGTGGCGATGGAGAAAATCCGGGATATTGCCAAACGCCACGGTTTGAAGATAATAGAAGATGCCGCACAGGCGCACGGCGCAATGTACATGGGGCGGCGGTGTGGCAATCTGGGCGATGCCGGAGGTTTTTCGTTTTATCCCGGGAAAAACCTTGGGTGCCTTGGCGATGGCGGAGCCGTGACCACCAACGACGATGCGCTGGCCGCAAAAATCCGCGCCATACGCAACTATGGTAGCGACAGGAAATACCACCATATATACAAAGGCACGAATTCGCGGCTCGATGAAATCCAGGCCGCGTGGCTGGCAGTGAAGCTGCCTCGCCTCGATGCCGACAACGCGCAGCGCCGCGCAATTGCGGAACGTTATGTGCGCGAGATAGCAAATCCATTGATAGAACTTCCTAAAATCCCCGGCGATCCCCAAGAACACGTATGGCATATATTCGCCGTGACATGCCCCGAACGCGACAGGCTACAGGAATACCTGACCGCGAACGGCATACAGACGATAATACATTATCCCACGCCTCCGCACAGGCAGGATGCGTATGCGGAACTTGCACACTTGAGGTTCCCGATAACCGAACGGATGCACAACGAGATAATATCCATTCCAATCTCGCCCGTGATGGAGGATATGGAAGTGGAGAAGGTGGTTGAGGCGATGAATGCGTTTCGCTGATACGCCACAGACGCGCCGCGAATGGTTCGAGCGGCTTGAGAACGCACTGCGGGAAGAGCGCGACGAAAAGAAACGCGAGCGGCTTGCTCTGTATCTGTTGCACTTCGCCAATTTCGGCGGGCACGGGTACTATTCGTCTCCAGAGCTGGAGAAGTTTTATACCGATACGGCGGCAAAGATTCCGATGCCGCAGGATGATGGTTTCGCGCCGGGGACGTGCCTCATCGTGATGACGCATTGCGCGATCGACGGCGGCCACACGCGGGTTGTGGAGCGCTGGATAGAAACCGACACGAGCCGCAGATATTCGCTGGTGCTGCTGGAGGATGTACTGCCGCAGATCCCGCCGCGTCTGCAAAAGGCGGTGTCGAAGTCGGGCGGGGTGCTGTTCCGTTTGAAAGACGGCGCAAGCGAGCTGCGGCGCGTTTCGATGCAGTTCGAGTGCGTGCTGTTGTTCACGCATATGTACGACCCGATGCCGCTTGTGGCGTATGGAGTTAATGCGTTTCCGCGTCCCGTGGGGTTCTACAATCACGCAGACCATCTCTTCTGGCTGGGAGTGTCGATAGCGGATCGCACGGCGGAACTGCGCAAGTGGGGCGCGGCGCTGTCGCACGATTGCAGGGGCGTGAGGGGGCAGGATGTTGTGTCCGTGCCGCTCGATGCGAAGCCGCTCGCGTTGCCGGACGGCGCAGAGGTGCGCAGGGAATTGGGCATTCCGCAAGATGCGAGGGTTGTAGTGACGGCGGGCTTCGCGCCGAAGTACAGGCCAAATGGCACGGTTGACATGGTGCACGTGCTGGAGAAGATTCTTGCGGCGGACGCTAGAAACTATGTAATCGGCATAGGGATGACGTTCGAGGAATATCCTGCGTGGGAGGCGTTGTCCGGACGCTACGGAAACCGGCTCAAGGCGATTGGCGTGATGCCGCACGATTTGCTTGTGCGATACTACGCGGCGGCGGATCTTGTCATTGACTCGCTGCCTATCGGCGGAATAACCGCGCTTGCCGATGCTTTGCGTGCGGGGTGCCCGGTGCTGTCGTGCATGGCAACAGTGGA
>JAFVCR010000134.1 GCA_017479035.1 Kiritimatiellia bacterium
AAATGTGGAGCATACAATGATCGACATGACCGGCATAAAAGACAGGCGATTGGAAAGCACCGATACGCTCCGGCAGATTCAATTGACGGAATTGTATCTGCTTGAAGTCCTTGACAGAATCTGCAAGAAGCATTCCATACGATATTGTCTCGGCTGGGGAACTCTTCTTGGTGCCATGAGGCACGATGGGTTCATACCGTGGGACGACGATCTTGACGTGGCCATGCCGAGGAAAGACTACAAGAAATTCTTGAAAGTGGCACCGGCGGAGTTGCCGCCGAACCTTTTTTTGCAGACACCGAAATCGTCTCCAGGCGTATTCGAGTATTTTGCAAAAGTGATGGATTTGAGTTCGCTTGGCTTGCAGGTGACTTCGTCCGTGGAGCGCCCGTGCGGATTGTATGTAGATGTATTTCCCGTAGATGCAATGGCGTATTTTCGCGGGCGGGCGTGGAAATTGCTGCACAAAGGGTGTTCATTCGCATGGCGCAGGGGGCGTTTGCACAGGGCGGCAGGGCATGCAACGGCATGGGGGACGTTCTTGAGCGCGGGCGCGTGCGCCGCATATTCGATTGCGAGGATGGCACTCCACGCGGCGATGAAGCTATGCGGAATCTTTACGCGCAAACGGGCATTGTATATTGCGCCGGAATCCGGCGGGGTGAGCGTTGGCGTGCCTGTAGAGATCAATGATTTCCTTCCGTTCGGGGAACATGTTTTCGAGGGCGGGATGTTCCCGGTGCCGCACGATGCCGATCGGGTGCTACGCACATATTACGGCAACTGGCGCACGCCTCCGCCTCCGCACGAGCAAATCCATAAACACACTGCGATATTCCTGCCTGTGCAGACGATACCGTTCTGGTGGACGTATCCACATGCTTCGCTTTCGGAAAGCGAGGCCGCCGCCATTACACATGATCCCAAATATCTTGTTACGCTGCAAGACAGTGCGCGGCGGTGAAATCATATTGCACTGCGGAGGAATGGCTGTGGATTGCGCTAGAGATTTAGAGAAGCCGCTGGTGTCGTTTTGCATATCGTGCTACAACCAGGAGCGGTATATCGCGCAGGCTTTGGAAAGTGCTTTTGCACAGACGTACGGCAATATGGAAATCGTAATTTCCGACGACTGCTCCACCGACGGAACCGTTGGCGCGATAAAGGATGCAATCGCGAAATATCAAAAGACTACCGCCGGGGGGGGGTATGCCGCATACGCTTTAGCGTCAATGAAAAAAACATCGGCAACCTCCGCAACTGGGCGAAGGTATGTTCGCTTGCGCAAGGGGAGCTGCTTGTGAAGAACGATGGCGACGATATTTCTTCTCCAGTGCGCGTGGAACGCATTGTGGCAGAATGGGTTGCGCACGGCAAGAAGCACGATGCGGTGGTGTCCGATGCATGGAAGATCGATGCGGACGGCCGGCGGTGCGGCAGACTGGGAAAGAATATAGTAACATGGATTCCCATCGGCTGCGCCTGTGCATACACGGCAAGGATAAGCAAGGTTTTCGCCGAGCCAAGGCATTGCGGAGTGGTGGACGATGCCGTGTGGGGGAACCGGCTGCGGTTGATGCGGGCGATGGGTTGCGGCGGGGAAGTGCTGCACATCGAAGAGCCGTTGGTATCATACCGCATGGGAGGGCTTACCACATACACTGGTTCCGGCTACGTTGCTTATTGGCTGGCGCGTATTGAAAAAGGCTGCATACTTCCGCAGCAGTTCCTTGCCGATGCGCAATATGTATCATCGCACCTGCCGCAAGGATACATGGAGAAATACACGGAAGAACTCGAAGCACGGTGCCGGCACGCGCAAAACAGAAAGCTTCTCTGGGGCGGGGAAAAATACAGCGAGCGCAAGAGAGGGTTCGATGCGCTGAACGGAAGAGAGAAGGGGATGGGCAAACTAGGTTTGCTGAACCGTATTCTGCTTTTGCCGCCGCCGTTGCGCAATCCAGTTTTGGATTTAGCCGCACGCATCGCGTTCGCGTTAAAACGCTGGAGGCACGGAGCCGGGGCATGAGCCGCAGCCAATCCATATTGTTCGTGCTGGGGCGGTGGTCCATCGGTGGAGTGGAGCGCGTCAGCGTGGTGCTGGCAAACGAATTTGCCCGGCGCGGATGCGATGTGGCGGTTGCGGCGTTCGGCTTCGACAACAAAAGGCTTCTGGAGAATCTCGATGCACGCGTGGCGGTGATTGAATTGAGCGACGGATGGTACACGGAGGCGAATCGCCGGAGACTGCGTAGCGCGGTGGAAGAACGGAAAGTGGCTGTGATCATAAACCAGTGGTGCCTGCCGTTTCGCACAACGCGGTTTTTGCGCAAAGCAGTGAAAGGGCTTGGCGTGCGCATTGTGGCAGTGCACCATAACAAGCCCGATGTGAACAATCGCATCTGCGGCGCGGGGAATGTGTTTGCAAGGACGTTCTGGCGGATCGTTTCGCGCGTGAATCTGCATCTGGTCTACGGGAGCTGCGATGCGTACGTGCTGCTGTCGAAAAGTTTTGAAGACGTATTCTGCCGCTTTGCGTGCATACGGGACAGAGACAAACTGCATTGCATATCGAATCCGCTGACAATCGCGCCGGTGGATGCGGGCGCAAAAGAAAACATACTCCTCTACGTAGGGCGGCTGGAGGAAACGCAGAAAAAAGTTTCGCGTCTGTTGGAGGCATGGAGCGTACTTGCGCGGGATTTCCCCGATTGGCGTTTGGCGATAGTGGGGGACGGGCCTGACCGGTCTTTCTACGAGGGCATGGCGCGGACGCTTGCGCGTGTGGAGTTTTACTGATACGAGGCACCGGAGAGGCACTACGCAAAGGCGAAGATACTTGCGTTGACATCCGATTTTGAAGGATTCCCTCTTGTGCTTGCAGAAGCGATGGCCAGCGGCTGCGTGCCTGTGGCGCTTGGAAGTTACGATGCCGTTTTCGATATAATAGACGGCGAGAGTTGCGGGAGGATCTGCCCTGTGCCGTTTGACAAAAACTTTTTCGCCGGAGAACTTGCCGCTTTGATGCGCGATGGCGCGCGCCTTGCGGAAATGGCCGGCAATGCAAAACGCCGCGCGGAGATGTTCAGCACAGCCTCCGTGGCGGATTCTTATGAAAACTTGTTCGATGCGATTGGATGCCGGAGATGAACCTGTCGAAATACAAAGAAGAAAAACCACACCGGTTCAAACGCATCGCATGGTATGCGGTGAATGCCACGCTATTCCGCGTTCTGGCGGGGACGCGGCTGCGCATCGTGCGCAACATGCTGCTGCGGGCGTTCGGTGCGCGGATACCGTTGAAATCGCTTGTATACGCTTCGGCCAGAATATATGCGCCCTGGAACCTCGCCGTGGGCAGGCACAGTTGCATAGGCCCGCGCTGCGACATATACAACAAAGCGTTCGTTTCGCTTGGCGACAACACCGTGATTTCGCAAGACGGTTTCATCTGCACGGCATCGCACGATACTTCCTCGCCAATGATGGAGTTGGAGACAAAATCCATATCGATAGGCGACAAGGTGTGGATCGGCGCGAGGGCGATAATACTGCCCGGCGTGACGATCGGCGAAGGCGCGGTGGTGGCGGCCGGAGCGGTGGTGACGAAAGATGTCGCGCCGTGGACGGTGGTGGCGGGCAACCCCGCAACACCCGTTAAAAACAGGGTGTTGCGAGAATTGGATGGCGCAGCGCAATAACAAACCCTCTTGAGAAGGCCGGCGGACCACCCTTATCCCGGATTTTTGGAGCACCCGAAATAGTTTGCAGTGTGCAGTTTGCAGTGTGCAGTTGTCGCGCCGCATCCATAACTGCACACTGTAAATCCTCCGCGGGCGAGACGCCCGCGTCCCCACAGTACACAGTGGGGTTGACATTGCTACCAAAAACTGCAAACTGCACACTGCAAACTGCAAACTACTGACCGCG